>NZ_JAKFZM010000051.1:0-28520 GCF_021654205.1 Leisingera sp. MMG026
CCCCCCCCCCCCCCCCAACGGCAGGAAGTCTTTTCGCAGAAAAGGCTGACGGCGGGCGGGAGCAGCTGGCTTGCTCGGTGTTTCCGGCATGAAAAAGGCGCCGCTGGGGCGCCTTTTGTTCTGCTTTCTGTGCCGTTCGCGTCAGGATGGGCCGATCGGCTTGCAGGTTACGTTGCGGGCATTCAGGCGGCGGCAGGCGAGTTCCGCCTGATCCTGGCTCATGCCGAGGAAATTGGCTTCGAACCCGCGCCGGGTTTTGGCCACCTTGCGCAAGGAGCCGTCCAGTGTTTCCAGCTCCGACAGGGCCGTGCGCAACAGAACCTTCTCGGCCTGGTAACGGCTGGTGTAGAGACCGACATTGACACCCCAGTAACGCCCGCCGGAAGTGGAAAGCCGGGTCACAACCACGGGTTCCGGTTCGGGCGAAGCGTTCGCAAGGGCCAGGCTGGCCGGGCGGGCCACGGGCCTCAGCCCGGTGAAGGGCACCTTTTGCACCGCAGCAATGACAGTGGCTGTTGCGGCTTGGGCTGGCGGTGCGGGTTCTGCCTCTGCTTCGGCGAGGGCAACGGCAATGCTGTTACGGATGGCATCCCCCTGCACGGCACCTTCGGCGCTGACGGTTTGGACATTTTCAATCTGCTCCGCCTGCGGCGCGGTTTGTGCAGTATCCTCAGCAGCTTCGGCCGGCGGCGTCTGCAGGGCTTCCTCAAGTGCGGCTACCAGCACCGGCGACTCGGTGCGGCCCGGGCGCGTCCTGGGCCGCAGGCTGGTGTTGACCTGGCCGCTGACCCGGATGGTCTTGCCCGCAGCACCTTCGCTGCTGCCGCTGTCCCCGGCGTCTGCTACCACTACGCCTGCACCTTGGTACGCGGGGCGGCGCGGCTTGCGCAGGGCGGCACGCGAAGGGGCGCGGCGGAAGCCGAGATCCAGCAGTTCCGCCACTTTGGCATTGCGCGCGGTGGAGGATTTGCCGCCGAACACCGTGGCGATGATCCGCTCGTTGCCGCGCTTGGCCGAGGCCACCAGGTTGGAGCCTGCGGCGCGGGTATAGCCGGTCTTGATCCCGTCGGCGCCGCGGTAGCTGGCCAGCAGGCGGCGGTTGGTGTTGGGCACTTCGCGCACGCCGGCATGGGTCGTGCGGCGGGAGAACAGGTTGTAGTATTCGGGGTAGTCATAAAGCAGGTGCCGCCCCAGCGTGGTCATGTCGCGCGCCGTCGACATATGCCCGTTGGCCGTCAGGCCATGGGCGTTCTTGAAGGTGGTGCGGCTCATCCCCAACGCCTTGGCGGTGCGGTTCATGCGGCGGGCAAAGGCCGCTTCGGAGCCGGACAGCGTCTCGCCGATGGCGGTGGCGGCGTCATTGGCGGATTTCACGGCTGCGGCGCGGATCAGATAGCGAAAGGCAATCCGCTGGCCGGAGCGCAGACCCAGTTTCGAGGGCGGCTCGGCAGCGGCATTGCGGCTGATTTTGACTTTGGTCTCAAGCGTGATTTCGCCGTTCCGCACCGCCTCAAACGCGATGTAGAGGGTCATCATCTTGGTCAATGATGCGGGATGCAGGCGGGTATCGGCATTGCGCGAATGCAGCACTTCGCCGGTGCGGGAATCAATCACCATCGCCGCATAGGGCGCCGCAGCGGCCTGGTGCGGCTGGAGCGCCAGCACAAGTGCTGCGATAAGAAATACCGCGGCTGCCCTCAGGAACCGGGTACAAGAATCCCGGCCTGACGCCGGATTGACCTGCGTGATCACTGCCATGTTTGCCTCATGCCGCCGGTTTTCCGGCTGACGTTTTTGCCTGTGACCGAAAGCCTAACACAGGGTTACTGAGGAATAAACAGCGGCGACACACGCCATTCAGCGCTATGCGCGCCATCCTGCCGGCATCTTGTGGGGGTGTCCAGCGGCTCCTCTAGATGCAGTAAGTGCTAACAGAAGGTTACCGAAAAAAGTTGTGTTTTCCAGATCGCGCGGTGGCCGAATATCACCCCTGCAGGCCGTATAGGCCGGGTCTGAGCCGTTAACCTGCGTGAAAATTGGTCACGTAGAAGGGAGTGGAATAGCTCAGGCCAAGGGAAAATTCGCAAGGCTGGGACAACTGCGCCTTGATGCGGGATTCGAGATCCGCCAGCAGGGCGCGGGAAAATGCCTCGTCCCGGTGCGGCTTGGTCAGCAGGGCCACAGTGATGGCAATGTGGCTGTGATGGTACTGCGCTGCCGGATAGGCCCGGCCCTTGCAGGCCCCGGCGCCGCTGTCGTGTTGCAGGATCACGGACTCGATCTCGGCCAGGATGGAATTGGCGTCGATTTCCAGATCGCTGGAGAATTTCAGTTCGGCATGCGGCATCTATCCGGCGTCTCCGCTTTGGGTCGGCAAAGGGATAGCTGGCCGGAACAGGTCCGTCCAGCATCCAATCCCCGGGACAGTCAGCAAAGGCTGTTCACCAAACCCGCCAGCCCGCTCAGATCGGCAATCTCGGTATAACGGGGGTTATGCTCGGGGGCTTCGGCGTGTTCGACCTCCCAGACCAGCCCATGCGGCACATAGGTGCCCCAGGCGCCGGCGCCGATGGCTGCAACCACGTCAGAGCGCATGGAATTCCCAACCATCATCGCGTGCGCTGCCCCGTCGCCGTGGCGGGCGAAGATGTCCAGATAGACCTCCGGTGTTTTCTCCGAGACCACCTCGACGCCGTCGAACAGCTCCCCCAGGCCGGATTGCGCCAGCTTGCGTTCCTGGTCCAGAAGGTCGCCCTTGGTGATCAGCACCACGGTGTAGCGGCCGGCCACGGCCTCAATCGCTTCGCGCGCATGGGGCAGCAGTTCGATGGGATAGGAGAGCATCATCTGCCCTGCAGTGATCAGTTCCTTGATCACAGAGGCAGGCACCTGTTCCTGCGTCACCTCGATCGCGGTTTCGATCATCGAGAGCGTGAACCCCTTCACCCCGTAGCCATAGCGCCCCAGATTGCGCTTTTCGGCGTCCAGAAGCAGCCGTTCCAACCGCTCCGGACCGACGTCGGCGGGGGTGTGATCCATCAGCAATTCGGCGAATCTTTCCTGGGTGACGCGGAAGAACCGTTCGTTGTGCCAAAGGGTATCGTCGGCATCAAAGCCGATTGTTGTCAAATTACGTATCAATCTGCGGGTCTCAGTCTCTTTTCCTAAACAGTATAGAGGCTATATAAGCGTCACAGGAAACTCCACGTATCAACGGATCAAATTGCTTATGCCGCTGCAGCACATCATGATGACCGACCATTCAGACGACGATATCGAATCTGGCGTCCTGACCAAGACGCGGCCGAAAACCAAGCGCCCGCCGCGCTATAAGGTGCTGCTGCTGAATGACGACTACACACCGATGGAATTTGTCGTCCTGGTGCTGGAGCGGTTCTTTGGCATGACCCACGCGCAAGCGTTCGAGATCATGCTGACAGTGCATAAGAAAGGCGTTGCCGTGGTTGGTGTGTTCAGCCATGAGGTGGCTGAGACCAAGGTGGGACAGGTGATGGATTTCGCCCGCCGCCAGCAGCACCCGCTGCAATGCACCATGGAAAAAGAAGAATAAAGAGGCCCTTAGATGTCCGTTCGCCTGTCATTGGCCGCCCAATCGGGCGGCTTTGCTGTTCCGTCAGAGGGCCGCATCGCCGTGTTTCATCCGCGCAGCGATCACGACCTGTCAGCCCTGCCCAAGGAGCAGCTGCTGATCGTCCAGCCGCTGCGCCCCGACCACGATCACTTTGCCGCGCTGGGCTATGCCTGCACCCCGGCACTGGAGGCGGATGAGGCGCTGGCCGCTGCAGTTGTCTTTATTCCGCGTGCCAAAGCGCTGGCGCGGATGCTGATCGCCCAGGCGGCGGCAGCGACACAGGGGCAGGTGCTGATTGATGGCGCAAAGACTGAGGGCATCGATTCGGTTCTGAAGGATTTGCGCAAGCGTTGTGAACCCTCGGTTCCGGTTTCCAAGGCGCATGGCAAGGTGTTCTGGATCGACGGCGGCACCGATTTGTCCGAGTGGCTGCCGGCAGAGCCGCAGCAGGTTGAAGGCTTCACCACCGCGCCGGGCGTGTTCTCGGCGGATGGAATCGACCCCGCGTCCCGGATGCTGGCGGCGGCGCTGCCGCAGAAGCTGGGCCGTTGTGTGGCTGATCTGGGGGCTGGCTGGGGGTATCTGTCGGCTGAGGTGCTGAAACGCGAGAGTGTCGAGGAACTGCATCTGGCCGAGGCGGATTACCACGCGCTGGCCTGCGCGCGGCAGAATGTTGCGGACAGCCGGGCGCAGTTTCACTGGGCCGATGCACGCACATGGAAGGCGCCGGGCACAGTGAACACCGTGGTGATGAACCCGCCGTTTCACACTGGCCGCACGGCGGAACCGTCGCTGGGTCAGGCGTTCATCGGGGCAGCAGCAGCGATGCTGGCGCCCTCGGGCAGCCTGTGGATGGTGGCCAACCGGCATCTGCCTTATGAGGTGGCACTGGGTGAACGCTTTGCCCAGGTGCGCGAGGAGGGCGGTGACAACCGTTTCAAGATCCTGCATGCGGCGCGGCCGAAACGGCGGCGCAAGTAACCGCGTGCGGGGCGCAATGCCGGTTTCCAAACCGGCAGGCCCGGTCTAACGTGCGGCCCTGAGTGCTACAGGCCAGATTTTTGCAGGCCAGATTGTTACAGGGGAGTGCCCTTACATGTCCTTTTCGATCTCCGGTAAAACCGCCATCGTGACTGGGGCGTCCAGCGGCATCGGCCTGGCGATAGGCAAGCAGTTTGCCGATGCCGGCGCCAATGTGATGTTTGCCGACACCCATGAGGCGCAGCTGGTGGCCGAACTGGGCGAGCAGGCCGAGGAAAGCAATATCCGCTATTTCGCAGGCGACCTGCGCGAACGGCTGACCATTGCCAATCTGCTGTCGGCCACTATCGATGCCTTTGACGGGGTGGATATCCTGGTCAACGGTGCGCGCCAGATGGTGGCAACTGATCCGCTGGACCCCGCCGATGACACCCTGGATCAGCTGCTGATGCAAAGCCTGCTGCCCGCCGTGCGCCTGTCGCAGCAAGTGGCCAAGCGGATGATCCGGCAGGGCGAGGAAGACGAGGACAGCAGCGGCCCGCTGGGCAGTATCATCAACCTGTCCTCCATTGCCGCGCGCCGCACCCACCCTGAGCTGATGGCATATTCGATCGCCTCTGCCGCGCTGGATCAGGCGACCCGCTCCCTGTCGGTGGCGCTGGCGCCGCACAAGATCCGGGTGAACTCGATTGCTTTTGGCTCAGTGATGAGCGCGTCGATGCGCACCACCCTCAAGGACAACCGCAGCTACCGCCAGGATATCGAGGCGCATACCCCGCTGGGCCGTATTGCCTCGCCCACTGAACTGACCGAGACGGCGCAGTACCTGGCCTCTGACGCCTCTGGTTTCATGACCGGCCAGGTGCTGACGCTGGACGGCGGCCGCACGCTGCTGGATCCGGTGGCGGCACCGGTCCACTGATCAGAAAGACCCCGTATGACTGCTGAGATGAAGACCGAAAAGGCCCAGGCTGCTGCCTGGTTCCGGGACCTGCGCAACCAGATCGTTGCGGCGTTCGAGAGGCTGGAGGACAGCCACAGCGAAGGCCCGTTTGCAGATATGGCGCCGGGCCGGTTCGAGGTGACAGAGACCACGCGGACGTCGGATGACGGATCAGATGCGGGTGGCGGGCTGATGAGCGTGATGCGCGGCGGCCGGGTGTTTGAGAAGGTCGGGGTCAATATCTCCGAGGTGTACGGCACCCTTGGCGAACGGGCGCAAAACGCGATGGCGGCGCGCAAGGGCATTCCGGGGATGAAGGACGATCCGCGGTTCTGGGCCTCGGGCATCTCATTGGTGGCACATATGCGCAACCCGCATGTCCCGGCGGTGCATATGAACACCCGGATGTTCTGGACCCCGCACGCCTGGTGGTTCGGCGGCGGCTCGGATCTGAACCCCTGCATTGAATACGATGAGGATACCGCGCATTTTCATGGGCAGCAGAAGGCGCATCTGGATCCGCACGGCGCGGACCAGTATCCGCGGCTGAAAGAATGGGCGGATGAGTATTTCTACATCCCCCACCGCAAGCGCGCCCGCGGGGTGGGCGGCATCTTCATGGACGACCAGAGCTCTGGCGATTGGGCGGCGGATTTTGCCCTGACCCGGGATATTGGCCGCGCCTTCCTGCCGGCCTTTGTGCCGCTGGTCGAAAAACGCCGGGTGCAGGCGTATTCCGAAGCAGACAAGGATGCCCAGCTGATCCATCGCGGCCTCTATGCTGAATACAATCTGGTCTATGACCGCGGCACCAAATTCGGGCTGGAAACCGGCCATGACGCCAACGCGGTCCTGATGAGCCTGCCGCCCCTGGCGAAATGGGTCTGAGCCAGCCGCAGCTGTGACAAACTGAACGCGCCGCCTGCAAAGCGGCACGTTTCTTCCTGCGGCGGATTTATGCTGGTTTCCCGCCTACAGGCGCGACATTGCGCCACCCTGCGCTAAGGTGAAAAACAACAGGCAAAGAAAACAGCAGTTTTTCACGAGGCGAGGCAGGGAGCAGATCACATGCGCAGATTGGTTCTGGGGATTCTGGCAATGGCACTGGCGGCGGGGTGCGGCGGGCCGCGGGACAGGGCGGTGAAGGCGCCGGAAGTCACCCGCACCGAACCTGCCAACGGGCAGCTGTCCGGGTTGCGGACATATCCCCGGTTCGGCGACCGTGATCCGCATGCGTGGGAGGGGCGCAAGCCATGGTCCTATCCGGTTCACGGCATCGACGTGTCGCGCTATCAGGGAGAAATCGACTGGCGCAGGGTGCGCCGCTCAGGCGTCTCATTCGCCTATATCAAGGCCACCGAGGGCGGCGATCACACCGACGCGATGTTCCGCGACAACTGGCGCGGCGCGCGGGCCGCGGGGCTGAAACGCGGCGCTTATCACTATTATTACTTCTGCCGTCCTGCGGCCGAGCAGGCGCGCTGGTTCATCCGCAATGTGCCAAGGGATGCAAACGCGCTGCCGCCGGTGCTGGATATGGAGTGGAACCACCGCTCCCGCACCTGCAGAACACGGCCCGACGGCGCCAAGGTCAGGGCCGAGGCGCGCAAGTTCCTGAACATTCTTGAACGTCACTACGGCAAGCGCCCGGTGGTTTACACGACCGTGGACTTCTACCGCGACACCGGCATCGGGCGCCTCAGCGGCACCGAGTTCTGGCTGCGTTCGGTCGCGGGCCATCCGCGCAAGGTCTACCCGGGTGAAAGCTGGAGCTTCTGGCAGTATTCCGGCACCGGTGAAGTGCCGGGGGTGGCGGGCGACGTGGACCTCAATACCTTCCGCGGCAGCCCGGAAAGCTGGCTCAGGTGGTCGGGGCAGATCTAAAGCGTGACGCAAGGGGGCTTTACCCCCCTTGCGCCTTGGGCGCTCCTTGATGCCGGCGGCCGATCTGAAGGGAAAGCTCTAGCCTTGGATGGGCAAACTCCGGTGCGGGCCGCCGCTTTAGCCGTGGCAGGCACAAGCATTATCCCGGCAACCGGCCACGTGATTTATGCGGTTGCGTTCTCCACCTCGTCAGTTGTGGCGATCTACACGAAAACCGGTCGCTGGATAGAGGGCATTCTGGGCGTGTATTTCTGCTTTGCCAGCTACAACCCGTACCTGCCGGGGTTTACCCCAATGGCAGGTGAGGGCTCGTTCCGGCTGCTTCCCTTAATAGGTTAAGCTTGGCCAATTTTTGCAGCCTGGAGGAATTGTATGGCAAAGAACGATTTTGATGAGCTGATGCCGGTTGGTTTCGAAATGGAAGGCCAGTTTGTTTTACGCAGGAAAATCAAGCGGCTGGCGCTGCTTGCGACGTTTCAAGACCTGCCGCGCTGCATAGCCGGCATTGAAACCTGCATGAGTGCGCATTTTGTCAGCCGCTCGTTGCGCGGGCTGGGAATTGAGCCTCGGATCACTCCTGCGATCTAGGTGAAGCCGTTCAAAAAAGGTCAAAAGAACGACTGCAACGTTGCCAAAGCGATTGCGGAAGCGGCCCTGCGCCCCAACCTCAAGACAGTGTCCGGGAAGGCGCAAGATCAGCTCGACCTGCAGGCGTTACACCGGGTTCGGGCCTGCCTCGTGCCGCACCGGACGGCAACGCTGAGACAAATCCGTGCCTTTCTGATTGAACAAGGTATTACTGTCAGGCGGTGTGCGGTTGCGCTGTGCAACGCGCTCCCAGCCATTCTCGCAGCCTCAGTGATGAGCTGTCCCTGCGCATGCGCAAGCTGATTGCCTGCCTTCAGCACGATTGGATATGACTGGACGAGCGGATCAAAATGACGGCTTCTGAGATCAAGGCCGTCAGCATATCCCGGACCGGCAGTCAGCGCCTGATGACCATTCCCGGCATTGGACGGCAAACTGGCCCGGATCGCCTGCAGCATCCTGAACTCCAGGAACGCTTTTGATTGGAAGGAAAAAGAAACAGCGGCTGCGATTTTATCAGACCTCAGCCGCAAACGGTGTTCGTAAACCTCAAATGCATGGAACGGAAAAAGACGCACCCAAAGTCTGAGAGACCAAATGGTCATCATCGATCCCGGTAGCACTAATGAGACAGCGGCGCGTGCGCACATCCAACAGGGCTGCGGCAATCAACAGGTCGATACACAGGCCGTATACATATCAGCGACTTCCTGAGAACGCGCAATTGAACATTTGCGAACTGCAGCCGGTACATAACCATGGGCTCTTCCGCCTCCTTCGCCGCTCCAGGCTTTCAGCAGGGGCGGCACGATTGAAGCAAGCCCGCCCTGTTCAAGGAGAAGGCACCTGACGTGTTTCTTGAATTTGCTTCCTTTGTCCGGTGGCACGATATACCCAATTGTATTCATAACCCCGCGGATCTGGTTCGAAGGCTCAATCGCAATCCTGATCAACCGGGAATGCGCGGCCACGTGAGTGCGGGTTGGCATGCTGTCAAACCCTTTCACACGCACCTCCCGCAAAAAACCGGCCTCGGCGGGATGGGTCAGGCCGTCAGCATCGTTCATGCCGGTCTTGTTTGCGGCCGGATCCAGCATTGCTTTGGCATGGCGGGCATCGTGACGGCCTTCGGCGGTGCAGTATGACGAAAGCGGCTCTAAGCGGTCCTTATAGGTGCGGATACGCCCCGTAGTCCCGATGCGTTGGCTCTGGAGATGCATCATCGTTGGCCGTTTTCTGTATTTGATCCGAAAGCGGGTCGAACAATGCTTCAACAAACTCAATAACATCCGCAGAACCGAAACCCGCTGGAATATGACAGCCGAGAGCTTTCTGAATGCCGTCGGCGTCACTTCAATCCTGGTCTGGCTGCGGCCTTTGCCGACATAGCCTTGTTGCCAGCGGGAGCCTTACCCGGACCTGTGTTTGGGACATGTGATGAAAATTATTGCGCAGCCGGAGATCCCATGCTGATCTAGGGTTTCCGGGAGCGTGCTGATGCCACAAGACACTGTCCGTGCTCCCGGCTTGGAGACATCCACAGCTATCGTGACAGGAGTGGCGGAAGGCATGCCCTGGCGGAGCAGTCCGTCGCGGATCCGGGGTGCCTGTCCCACCGACATATAAAAGACAATTGTGGTTCCGGGCTTTGCATACCGGGCGCAGTCGGGCAGTGGGTCTCCGGCCCTGCATCTAGCGGTGGTCAGCACAAGCGTGTCCGACACGCCACGTTCAGTCAGCGGCAGGCCCGTCTGCGCCGCGGCAGCGCAGGCGGCGGTCACGCCGGGTATGATTTCCGTTTCAATTCCGGCCGCGCGGGCGGCGGTCAGTTCTTCGGCTGCACGGCCAAAGATGCCGGGATCCCCCGATTTCAGGCGCACGACACGCCGGCCCTTCAGTGCTTCTGCCACAATGACCGCGTTGATCCTGTCCTGCGGCCAGGCGTGGGCGCCGACGTGTTTGCCGACAAAGACCCGTTTGGCCGCAGCCGGGGCCAGTTCCAGGACCTCTTCATCAACCAGGCGGTCGTAGAAAACCGTGTCGGCCTGCTGCAGCCGTTGCATCGCGCGCAGAGTCAGCAGGTCGCGTGCGCCGGGGCCTGCGCCGACCAGGGCAAGCGTGCCCGGTGCGGTTTGATGTGCCGGAGAATCTGTCATTCGGAACCGTCCTATTCTGCGGCTTGCCTGAATGGGCGCCGCGCCAGCAAGTCAGCGATGTCAGGGCGGCAGGAGCCGCAGTTCGTGCCCGCCTGCAAGGCGGCGCCGACGTCTGCAACGCTCATCAGACCACCGTTCTCAATGGCGTGCAGAATGGTGTTGGCCCCTACGCTGAAGCAGGCGCAAACCACTGGGCCGGGGTCGGGCTGGTCTGCTGCGGGACTGCCGGTCAGCACCCCTGCCGCGCCGGTTCCCGGCAGGCCGGCCAGGTAGTCCCGGCTGACCGCCACCGGTTCCGGCGCTGTGAACAGTGCTGCCATGAACTTGCCATCCTGAAACAGGGCCAGCCGGGTAATGCCCTTGCACCTGTCTGTCATCATTTGCGCCTCGGCCTTCGGTAGGGCAAACAGGTCCCGCGCGGCGGCCTCCGGTTCCGAAAGGGAGGCCAGCCCGGCGAGTTCTGCACGGTATCCGGCCTTGGTGCGTGCCAGGGCCCAGTAGTCCGCCACCGGTTTCATCGGCAGGCGCGAGACTGCAAACCCGTACCAAGCTGGCTGCCAGCGTTCCGCCGCAACAACCGTTGCCTTGCTTTCGGGCTGTCCCGAAACCGGATCGACGGCGGCGGCGACAAGCCTGTCAATGCGGGCAGAGGGGGCGGTTTCGCCGGTCCAGTGTATTGGCACGAATAGGTCTCCGGGCTGCACATCTGCCGTGATCCGGGCGCGCAGGATGGCCTGCCCGTGCGGGCTGCTGAGGCGCAGCAGATCCGCAGGTTTCACCCCAAGCGCCCGGGCGTCCTGCGGATGGATGTCGGCAAAGGGCTCTGCCAAATGTCCCGACAGGCGCGGCGCCAGCGCGGTGCGTGTCATCGTGTGCCACTGGTCCCGGATGCGCCCGGTGTTCAGGCGGAACGGGTAGCGGCGGCCCTGCGCGGCTGCCGGAGGGCAGCAGCGGACCGGTAGCATGCGGGCCTTGCCGTCCGGGTGAAAGAACTGCCCGTCTGCAAAGAAACGGCCGCCTTGGCGGCTGCGGCTGACCGGCCAGCGCAGCGGGAGCAGATCGTCGTAGTCCTGGCCGGAGATCGCGGCGAGGCCGGAGATGTCGAAGTCCAGCCCGAAGCTGCCGGCAAGGCCGGACAGCGCTGCGTGCTCGCGGAAGATCTCTGCAGGTGTCTGATAGCCGAACGCCGCGCCCCAGCCCATGCGCCTGCCTGCGTCTGCCAGAATGTCCCAGTCGGCACGGGCCTGGCCGGGCGGCGGCAGAACGGCACGCTGGCGGCTGATTGTGCGGTCAGAATTGGTGACCGTGCCGTCCTTTTCCGCCCAGGCGGCGGCGGGCAGCAGCACATCCGCCAGCCGGGCGGTGTCGGTTGCGGCGGTGATATCGCTGACCACGGTGAAATCGCAGGCTTTGATGGCGGCGGAGACGGCATCGGCCTCCGGCATGGTGACGGCAGGGTTGGTGTGGATGATCCAGAGCGCCTTGAGCCGCCCGTCGCCCGCGGCGCGGAACAGGTCGACAGCCTTCAGGCCCGCCCGGTCCGGCATCGCGGGAGCGCCCCAGAACTCCTGCACCGCCGTGCGGTGGCTTACATTTTCCAGATCCATGTGGCAGGCTAGCATATTGGCCAGCCCGCCTACTTCGCGCCCGCCCATGGCGTTGGGCTGGCCGGTCACCGAAAAAGGCCCGCTGCCGGGCTTGCCGACCCGGCCGGTGGCCAGATGGCAGTTCAGAATCGCATTCACCTTGTCTGTCCCGGACGTGGACTGGTTCACGCCCTGGCTGAAGATGGTCACCACTTTTTCCGTGCGCATCCAAAGGTTGCAGAAGGCTGCGATTTCGCTGTCAGACAGCCCTGTCACCGCGGCATCGGAAGCAAAGGCGGTTTCCAGCGCCTCACCGAGCCCATTCACGTTACGCAGGTAATCCGCGTCCAGCGCGCTGCCTTCGTAGAGGGCAGCCAAGAGCCGGTTGAACAGCGCCACATCGCTGCCGGCCCGTAGTTTCAGATGCATGTCGGCCTGATCGCAGCTCGCCGTGCGGCGCGGGTCGATCACCACCAGCTTGGTGCCGCGCGCCGCGCGCGCTGCCAGGATGCGCTGGTGCAGCACCGGGTGGCACCAGGCGAGGTTGGAGCCGGTCAGGACGATCAGATCAGCCTGTTCCAGATCGTCATAGGTGCCTGGCACGGTGTCGGTGCCAAAGGCGCGCTTGTGTCCCGCAACGGTGGAGGCCATGCACAGCCGCGAGTTGGTGTCGATGTTTGCCGAACCGAGAAAGCCCTTCATCAGCTTGTTGACGACATAGTAATCCTCTGTCAGCATCTGCCCGGAGAGGTAGAAGCCGACGCTGCCCGGGCCGTGCTTTTCCACGGCCTGCCGGAACTTGGCGGCTACCAGATCAAGTGCGCTGTTCCAATCGGTGTCCTGCCCGTTCACCCGCGGCGCCAGCAGGCGGCCCTCCTGTCCCAGTGTTTCCCCCAGCGCCAGCCCCTTGGAGCAGAGCCGCCCGCGGTTGGCCGGGTGATCGGGGTCGCCGCGCACCGCCAGCCCGCCCATGCCGTCCGGGCGCAGCAGCACGCCGCATCCAGTGCCGCAATAGGGACAGGTGGAGCGGGTTTCCTTGCAGCTGGCGCCCATCATCACGCCGCGCTCCGCTTGCCGATGGCTGCGCCGTCGATCAGCAGGCGGCCTGACTCAATGCGCAGCGGATAGGTCTCGATCCGGCCCGCGTCGGCGCCCTGCGCTTCGCCGGTGTTCAGATCGAACACCCAGTTGTGCAGCGGGCAAGTCACACTTTGCCCATGCACGATGCCTTCGGACAGCGGCCCGCCTTTGTGCGGGCAGCGGTCGTCGGCAGCGAGGACCTTATCCTCGCTGGTGCGGAACAGGGCGACGCAGCCGACGGATGTTTTCACCACCCGCGCGCCGTGAAGGGGGATATCGCTGATGTGTCCGATGTCGATCCAGCTCATTCCGCAGCCTCCAGTGTCAGATTGGCAAGGGGGGCGTATTGCGCCCGAGTGATGCTGTCCTGCGCGTGTTCGGCCCAGGGGTCCTTGCGGTAGATTGATTGCGACAGCTGAAACCGCTCCGCCAGCGCCTTGCGGTTCTCTACATCCTCCACGATCTGCTCCCTGATCCAGTCGAGGCCCACCTTGGCCAGCCATTTGTAGATCCGGTCCAGATACCGGGCGTTTTCGCGGTAAATCTGGGTCATCGCCGAGATCACTTCGATCGCCTCGTCCTCGCTCTCCACCTTGCACAGAAGTTCTGTGCCCTTAATCTCCATGCCCGCAGCACCGCCGATGTGGATCTCATAGCCGCTGTCGACACAGACCACGCCAATGTCCTTGCAGGTCGCCTCAGCACAGTTGCGCGGGCAGCCGGAGACCGCCAGTTTCAGCTTGTGCGGCGTCCAGGAGCCCCAGAGGTGCTTTTCCAGCTTGATGCCCAGCCCGGTACTGTCCTGGGTGCCGAACCGGCAATGGTCGGTGCCGACACAGGTTTTCACCGTGCGCAGCCCCTTGGAATAGGCATGGCCCGACACCAGCCCGGCCCGGTTCAAATCCGCCCACATCGCAGGCAGGTTCTCGCCCCTGACGCCCAGCAGGTCGATGCGCTGGCCGCCGGTCACTTTGACCGTCGGCACGTCGTATTTGTCGGCGGCATCTGCAATGGCGCGCAGCTCCTCCGGGGTGGTGATGCCGCCCCACATCCGCGGCACCACGGAAAAGGTGCCGTCCTTCTGGATGTTGGCGTGCTTGCGCTCGTTCACAAAACGGCTTTGCGGGTCGTCCCGGTACTCCATCGGCCAGTCGGCCAGCAAGTAGTAGTTCACTGCCGGGCGGCAGACATGGCAGCCGTTCGGGGTGGTCCAGCCAAGCTCCTGCCAGACCGCGGCCTGGCTTTTCAGCTCTTGCGACTTGATCAGGCGGCGGACATCCTCGTGCGTGTGGCTGGTGCAGCCGCAGATGGGCTGGGCCTGGGGCGCCGCATAGCCATCACCCAGGGTCACGGCCAGCAGCTGCTCCACCAGCCCGGTGCAGGTGCCGCAGGAGGCGCTGGCCTTAGTCTGTGCGCGGATTGCGCCCAGATCGGTGGCGCCGCTTTCGATGGCGCTGGTGATCTGCCCCTTGCATACGCCGTTGCAGCCGCAAATCTCCGCCTCAGGCGGCAATGCTGCAACGGCTGACAGAGGGTCCGCAGAGGCGCCCCCCTGGTAGGCCGGGCCGAAAATCAGCGTCTCTCGCATCTCCTTGATGTCCGCGCCGTCCTTGATCAGCCCGAAGAACCAGCTGCCGTCGGCGGTGTCCCCGTACATCACGGCACCAACCAGCCGGTCGTCTTCGATGACCAGCCGTTTGTAGATGCCGCGGGCGGGGTCGCGGAAGACTATATCCTCGCGCCCCTCGCCTTCGGCAAAATCCCCGGCGCTGAACAGGTCGCAGCCGGTGACCTTGAGCTTGGTGGCAAGCTCCTTGACCACAAAGGCATTCGGCTGGCCCAGAAAGCTGTCCGCCAGAACCTTGGCTTGATCATAAAGCGGCGCCACCAGACCAAACAGATTGCCGTCGAACTCCACGCATTCGCCGACCGCATAGATGTCCGGGTCGGAGGTCTGCATCTGCGCGTTCACCTCGATGCCGCGCGCCACAGTCAGATGCGCGTCATTGGCGAGGCGGGTTTCCGGGCCGATGCCCACCGCCATCACCACCAGATCCGCGCCCAGCGTCTCGCCGCTTTCCAGCAGTACCGCTTGCGCCCGCTCTTCGCCCAGGATCGCCTTGGTCGAGGCCTGGGTTTTCACGGTGATGCCGCGCGCCTCCAGATCCTTGCGCAACAGATACCCCGCCGCCTCATCCAGCTGGCGCTCCATCAGGTGGCCCGTCAGGTGCAGCACGGTCACGTCCATGCCGCGCTCGTTGAGCCCGGCAGCAGCCTCCAACCCCAAAAGGCCGCCGCCGATCACCACCGCCTTGCCGCCCTTGGCGGCAGCATCGATCATCGCATTTGTGTCGTCCAGGTCGCGGTAGGAGATCACGCCCGGCAGATCGTGCCCCGGCACCGGGATGATGAAAGGGGCGGAGCCGGTGGCGATCACCAGCTTGTCATACGGCACATGGCCGTTTTCGCCCTCGACCACTTTCATTTCCCGGTCGATCTTCACCACATGTTCGCCGAAGCGGCAGGTGATGCCGCGCTCGGCGTACCACGCGTGTGAATGGGTGACGATCTCCTCATAGGTCTTCTCGCCCGACAGCACCGGGCTCAGCATGATGCGGTTGTAATTGCCGCGCGGCTCGGCATTGAAAAGCGTGATGCCGTAGGCGCCGGGGTCGGCATCGAGCAATTGCTTGATCACCCGGCCCGAGGCCATGCCGGCCCCGATGATGACGAGTTTCTGGGTCATGTCCTTACTCCGCTGCAATTTTGGCGTCGGCCGGTTTGGGCTTGGGGGCCGCCCCGTGCTCGTATTCCTCCAGGAAATCGAGCACCTCCTGCCGGTAGGTGTAGTAATCCGGGTGCTCCAGCAGCGCCTTGCGGGTGCGCGGGCGCGGCAGGTCGACGCCGGTGATCTTGCCGATGGTGGCCTGGGGTCCGTTGGTCATCATCACCACCCGGTCGGCCAGCAGGATCGCCTCGTCGACATCATGGGTGACGCAGATCGCGGTCACCTTGGTGCGCGACCAGACTTCCATCAGCACCTCCTGCAGCTCCCAGCGGGTCAGGCTGTCGAGCATGCCGAAGGGTTCATCCAAGAGCAGCAGCTTGGGCGAGAGAGCAAAGGCGCGGGCGATGCCGACCCGCTGCTGCATGCCGTTCGACATTGCATGCGCGGGCTTGTCCATCGCATCCGCCAGGCCGACGCGCTCCAGATAGTATTCCACCACGTCCTGCCGCTCCGCCTGCGACGCCTTGGGGTAGACCTTGTCGACCCCGATGGCGCAGTTCTCCCGCGCGGTCAGCCAGGGAAACAGGTTTGGCGACTGGAACACCACGGCGCGCTCCGGGTTGGCGCCTTCTACGTGTTTGCGGTCGAGCTTGATCGCGCCCTTGGAAATCGGATTGAGCCCCGCCGCCATGGTCAGAACCGTGGATTTGCCGCAGCCCGAGTGGCCGATCAGCGAGATGAATTCGCCCTTGTTGATCTTGATGTTGAAATCCTCGACCACGGTCAGCGGTCCCTTCGGCGTGGGGTAGATCTTGTGCAGCTGCGAGAATTCCAGAAAGCGTTGCTTGGTCAGCGACTTAGAGGCCTCGGCCACTGCCGCAGGCAGCCCGTGGACCGGAATGACATCCGGCAGAGTTCTGGTGCTTTTGATTTTGGCCTCGATCCCTGCATCCATCAGGCAGGAGGTCACTTCTCTCCGCAGGCGCTTGAAGGTCTCGTCGCTGTTCATGGCGGACCGCTCGCGCGGGCGCGGAATGGAAACCTTGAACGCCTCCCCCAGCGTGCCGTCGGGGTTCAGCGCGATGATGCGGTCGGCCAGCAGGATCGCCTCGTCCACGTCATTGGTGATCAGCACGCAGGTTTTCTTGTCCGCCTGCCAGATCATCTCGATCTCATCCGCCAGATTGGCGCGGGTCAGCGCATCCAGGGCTGACAGCGGCTCATCCAGCAGCAGCACCTCAGGGTCCATTGCCAGCGCGCGGGCCACATTCACCCGCTGCCGCATGCCGCCCGACAGTTCCGCCGGGCGGCGGTTTGCAGCATGGCCCAGGCCGACCATCTTCACGTAGTGGTCCACCTTGGCCTGTTTCTCCGCCCTTGCCATGCCGGGGAAGACCGTGTCGACCGCGAGGGAGACATTGCCGGTCACCGTCAGCCAGGGCATCAGCGAATAGCTCTGAAAGATCACGCCGCGTTCGGGTCCGGGACCGGAGATGCACTTGCCCCTGAAGGTGACAGTGCCCTGCGACGGCGTTTCCAGCCCCGCCATCAGGTTGATCAGCGTGGTCTTGCCAGTACCGGAGAAGCCCAGCAGGACAAGGAACTCGCCCTCCTCAACCTTCAGGTCGATATTGTTCAGGACATCGGTGCGGGCGGTGCCTTCACCAAAGCTTTTGGAGACATTTTTGAACTCAAGAACGCTCATGGCGGATCACCTGTTGTTCGAAAAGGTAAAGAGCGACTGCAGCGCGTACATCACCCGGTCCAGCAGGAAGCCGATGATGCCGATGGTCAGCACCGCGACGATGATCCTGGCCAGCGACTGCGAGGAGCCGTTCTGGAATTCGTCCCAGACGAATTTGCCAAGCCCGGGGTTCTGCGCCAGCATTTCGGCCGCGATCAGCACCATCCAGCCGACCCCCAGCGACAGCCGCAGGCCGGTGAAGATCAGCGGCAGGGCCGAGGGCAGCACCAGCTTGGTGATCTTGGTATAGGTGTTCATTTTCAGAACCTTGGAGACATTCACCAAGTCCTTGTCAATGGAGGCCACTCCCAGTGCGGTATTGATCAGGGTCGGCCACAGCGAACACAGCGTCACGGTGATGGCAGAGACCAGGAACGACTTGGCAAACAGCCCGTCATTGCTGGCGTACAGTGCGGAAACGATCATCGTCACGATCGGCAGCCAGGCCAGTGGCGACACCGGCTTGAAGATCTGCACCAAGGGGTTGATGGCAGAATTGGCCACCGGCGACAGGCCAGCCAGGATACCCAGCGGGATCGCCACCGCAGAGGCGATCAGGAAGCCGAAGAACACGGTCTGGATCGAGGTCCAGATCTGCTGATAGTAGGACGGCGCGCCGGTATAGGGGATATCCTTGACCCGCTCCGGCTGGCCGCGGTCGGTAAAGCGTTGATTGCGGGCCTCCACCTTCTTGTAGTGGGCCTGTTTCTTGGCGGCTTTGGCCTGCGCATCCCTGTGCAGGTTCACGGTTTCAGTCCAGACAGCGGCAGGGCCGGGGACCGCCCCCAGCGAAGTTTGTACTTTGGGGGCCATCGCGGTCCAGAGCAGGAGAAAGGCCGCAATCGCGATGACGGGAACCGCCAACAGGCGCCAGAATTCCTTCATCTGCGCCTTGGGGTTGTCTCCTGCGGCGGCTTTCAGAACAGGGGTGATCCAGGCCAGGCCAAAAACCTGAAACCAGGCGTCCAGCTTGTTGATCCGGGTAAACAGCCGGGCGCGGCGGGCCTCGGAGCTGAGTGTGTCGGGGTCGACGGTGGTCATGGTGGGATCCTTTTCGAGGAATGCTGCGACAGGGCGGCGGCGGCCTTGGCTTGCCGCGCCGCGCACCCGTCCGGGGTCAGCCCTGAACGGAGCCGCCGGCGACGGTCTGGCCGGCCTTCAGGCCGATCGGCAGGCTGTCGATGTAGGCGTTGGGGGTTTTGCCATCGAAGGGGATGCCGTCGATGATGTCTGCGGCCGGGGTCGGGGCCTTGTATCCGTCACTGTCCCAGGGGAAGTCCGCAGCATCGGCAAGCCCTTCATCGACCAGCATTTTTGCCGCTTCCAGATAGATCCCGGGCTTGTAGACCGAGCGCGCGACTTCATCATACCAGCTGTCGGGTTTGGGCTCGGCGATCTGGCCCCAGCGGCGCATCTGGGTCAGGTACCAGACCGCGTCCGAATAGAACGGATAGGTGGCGTTGTAGCGGAAAAACACGTTGAAATCGGGCACCGTGCGCTTGTCACCAGGTTCGTATTCAAAGGTGCCGGTCATCGAATTGGCGATCACCTCCGGGTCGGCACCGACGTAATCCGGGCGCGACAGGATCTCGACCGCTTCCGCACGGTTGGCGTTATCGTTTTCATCCAGCCACTGGGCCGCGCGGATCAGCGCCTTGACCACGGCGCGGGTTGTGTTGGGGTTTTCCTCGGCAAACTCTGCGGTGACCCCGAACACCTTTTCCGGGTTGTTTTTCCAGATCTCGTAATCGGTTATGACTGGTACGCCGATGCCCTTGAACACGGCCTGCTGGTTCCACGGCTCCCCGACGCAGTAGCCGGAGATGGTGCCCGCCTCCAATGTCGCAGGCATCTGCGGCGGCGGTGTCACCGACAGGAACGCCTCGGCGCCGATCTGGCCGGTCACATTTTCGGGCGAGTAGTAGCCGGGGTTAATACCGCCAGCCGCCAGCCAGTAGCGCAGTTCATAGTTATGGGTGGAGACCGGGAACACCATGCCCATGTTGAACGGCTTGCCCTTGGCGTTGAAGCTCTCGATCACCGGCTTCAGATAGGCGGCGGAAATCGGATGCGCGATCCGGCCGTCGGCGTCTGCCGGGAGGTTCGGCTTCATCATTTCCCAGATCTCGTTGGACAGGGTGATCCCGTTGCCGTTCAGATCCATTGAGAACGGGGTCACGATGCGGGCTTTGGTGCCGTAACCGATAGTCGCGGCCAGCGGCTGGCCTGCCAGCATATGGGCGCCGTTCAGGGTGCCATCTATCACCCCGTCCAGCAGCACCTTCCAGTTCGCCTGCGCTTCGAGGGTCACAAACAGCCCCTCATCATCGAAGAACCCCTGCTCATAGGCTACCGCCAGCGGCGCCATGTCGGTGAGCTTGATGAAACCGAAGGTCAGAACGTCCTTTTCCAGGTCGTGCATTTCAGCCAGAGCCGGCCCGGTCAGCGCGGTTGTGGCAGTTAAGGCGAGGACAAGTTTCTTCATCGGGTCGGTTTCCTTTTATTGCTGTGTCCGGCCCGAAGGCCGAATAGAAAAAGCCGCTGACACGCACCGCCTGAAAGTGTGGCGGCGGGTCGAGCGGCTTTGCTCAGTGAAACCCGGTCTTCGGGAAAATTCTCAGTCAGGCACCGTTGCCTGTCTGACCTCAGGCTGCCGGAGGAGGAGCAAGGCGGCAAAGACTTCTTTGCTCATGCAGCAAGAAATTCTGCGTTGCAGCATGATGGCCCGGAA
This sequence comes from Leisingera sp. MMG026, assembly GCF_021654205.1. Classification (NCBI taxonomy): domain Bacteria; kingdom Pseudomonadati; phylum Pseudomonadota; class Alphaproteobacteria; order Rhodobacterales; family Roseobacteraceae; genus Leisingera; species Leisingera sp. MMG026. Next base: position 20,014 of record NZ_JAKFZM010000051.1, read on the forward strand.
AGCTGCCTGCTTTTTCATCAGTCCGCGGCCTGGGGATCAAAAACGCGGCCATCGAAGAACCGGTTCTGCAACAGGCTGGCCGCTGCCGATTCTCCGGCTGTCAGCAGCAGGGTGCAGATCGCGCCTTCCAGTGTCAAAGGGGCGCCGGGCAAGTCGGCGCCGGTCCCGCGTAGGGCGTTGCGGTGCAGATTGCTGCGGAATACCTGCCCGGCCTTTGCCAGTGCCGTCTTGCGGCCCAGGCCGTTCCGCTGTGCGAGCTGTAAGGCAATCCATTGCACCTGACTCCGCCAGGAGAAGCCTGGGGCGCGGTCAGAAAGCCGATGAAACCGGATGTTTCGCGCTGCAGGCCCTGAGGTGTGACCGTGAATTTTCCCGGCAGCGCGCGCTCGAAGATTTCGGCGGGCAGATCGAGATGTCGCCGCGCGGCCAGCATATCCCGCAGCGACGACCAGGAGAGCGCGCGGTGCAGCTCCAGCGCCAGCTGTTGTTCGGCGGCAAAGCCCATATTCTGCGCGGCAATCAGCGGCGCCGCATCGGTCAGCGGGACATAGCCGCCAGGGATCCCCGTGCCGTGCTCATGCCAGCAGCCCTGCCGCGGTGACCAGCGCCTGCGCCACGTCTGGGACGCGCTTGTTCTGGTCCATCGCGGTCTTGCGCAGCAGCGCATAGGCCTCATCTTCGGCGATGCCGCGGGCCTTCATGACGATGCCTTTGGCACGGTCGATGACCTTGCGCTCCTCCAGGGCGCGCTTGGCTTCGGCAAGCTCGGTGCGCATCTGCTGAAACTGCCGGAACCGGGCAATCGCGGCGTCCAGAACCGGCTTCAGCCGGGCGGGCTGCAGCCCGTCGACTACATAAGCCGAGACACCGGCCTCCACTGCGGCAGCAGATAGCCCGTCCTCGCTGCGATCGACAAACATGGCCACCGGACGTTCCTTGGGGCCGGATGCCAGCGTCAGTTCCTCCAGCATGCCGCGCGAGGGATCTGCAATATCGATGAGGACAACATCCGGGTCACGCACCTGTATCCGGCGCGCCAGGCCTGAAGGTTCCGAGATGACCTGAATGTCGAAATCCCCGGCTTCCCGCAGCCCGTCCACAATCATGAAGGCGCGTTCGCGGTCTGTTTCGACAACAACAATGGACAGGACACCGGGCATGCGGCAGAGCATGGAAAGGGCGGAAGATGTCTGTAAAGGCCACTGATGCGGCGCGATTTTCAGATAACGTGCTTACGCCGAAATTTTAGGCGAACAGCCCGAACCTTCGGCTTGGTAAAAAGAAACTGGCGGCAGCCAAACGCCGGCCTGCGGGAGGCTGCTTGAAGTTCTCAGCGCGGTGAGTGTAGTGCGATAGGTATGCCAGTCCGGCCCTGGGTCCGGCGAAGGGCTCCTTGGCAAACACGACCCAATCGATCCGGCGCAGCGGTTGCAGAAACGCGTCGAAGGCCGCGCGACCCGCAAGCCCGGCATGACTGCCGAAGAAGCGCGGCTTCCCGGCGACGTGCAGCCGGGCCAGCCCGATCAGTTGGGACAGTGCCTGTTCCGGCAAGAGTTGCAGGCAATGTGGTCATGCCCGCAATCTACACATCGCGGCATGGACGCCGAGCGCCTTTCTTGCGCTTCGCCGCGGTCAGATCGTCCAGCGGGCTCTCCGCCGCCGAGATCATGCCCTCTCTCGGCAGATTGCGGCGCACTCGACTGCCAGGTAATAGATGACGCGGATGTCCACGCCGCGCTCCAGCAGATGTGTCGCGAATGAATGGCGCAGCGTGCCAGAGGCGCGTCTTCGACACATCGTGTGCAGCGTCACTGGCTTGGTGCCATGATCAGGATGTGCTTGACCTCGTTGCCGCTCAGCACTAGCGGCACCTTCACCGGCATCATGAGTGTGGAACACTTCGGCCGCCAGGTCATGCCGCCGCAGCGTGATCCGGAACAGAACCTTCACCCCGGTGATGGTCTGGTTGCGGGTACAGAAACTCGACCCGCTCTCGATCAGATGCCGCTTGCAGACCCGCAAGTGGCTGGTTCGAGAACCAGTCCAAGTTTGCGCGGCGGCATACCGGCAGTTACCCGGGCGCGAAGGGGTGCCGTCGGTGTGGACTGTTGAACGGTCATGGGAAACTCTCTGTCGACCGAGGCGAAATCACCTCGGCCAACAGCACATACCCGACCTCCTAAACCGAGAAATAAACGCCGGTTCAGCCCGACACCGGCCACGCAGAGTCCCTATCGCGGAGCGATTTTGCACCCGGTGTCTAAAGCAGACTTGGGCGGGTTGCCTGTCTGCAAATACAGAGAACGTCAGGACTGTTCCGGATTGGGTAAATTCAGGGCTTCGGAATTGCTGCACCTTGCCTGAATGACCGCGTTTCCTTTTGCTATGCAGCGGGTGATTTTCGGCAGTGCGGCGGGTAGGCGCGCTGCGAGCGGGCGCATTGAGAATTCAGCACTTCCGCGCTGGGCGCTCTGACTGAATTCGCCGCGCAAGCGACGGACGGCTGCTCTGTTGAAATCGCATGAGCAAAGAGCGTTCCGATATTTGAGGTCTGCACGCTCTTTGCCCATGCTATCGTTGCGGCCAGATGGAGACCGAAGCAACACGGTAGATATTTTCAGCCAGATGAAGAGAGGCTCCTAATATTCTTCTGGCCTCAAATACCCCGGAGCGCGAGGCAGAGCCTCGCTTCAGGCCTTCCAGTCGAAGAACCCCTTGCCGGCTTTCTCCAATAGCTTTGCCGCCATTTCCCGGCCCAATTCCGCACCGTCTTCCACCGGGCAGGTCTGATCATCGTTGATCGCTTCGGAACCATCCGGGCGCAGCACTTCGCCGCGCAGGCGCAGGGTGGGGCCGTCGAGTTCGGCAAGGCCCGCAATCGGAGTCTCGCAGGAGCCGTCAAGCGCCGCCAGAAAGGCGCGTTCGGCGGCCAGGCGCTGGCCGGTTTCACCGTCATGAATTGCTGAGAGCATCTCGGCGGCGCGGCTGTCATCCGCGCGCCGTTCAATGCCGATGGCGCCTTGCGCCACTGCGGGCAGCATGTCGTTTGTTTCGATCGCTGTGGCAGGCACATCCGCCATCGCCAGCCGGTTGAGGCCGGCCATCGCCAGGAAGGTGCATTCCGCGACACCCTCGGACAGTTTGCGCAGCCGGGTCTGCACGTTGCCGCGGAACTCAACCACGTTCAGATCGGGACGGCGGTTCAAGAGCTGCGCGCGGCGGCGCAAGGACGACGTGCCGACCACCGCGCCCTTTGGCAGGTCAGAAAGCGATTTGAGAGACGGCGAAATGAACGCATCGCGCACATCCTCGCGCGGCAGATAGGTGTCCAGCGCCAGCCCCTCCGGCTGCAGCACCGGCATGTCCTTCATCGAATGCACCGCAATGTCGATGGCACCGGACAGAAGATCCTCTTCGATCTCCTTGGTGAACAGCCCCTTGCCGCCCAGCTCTTTCAGCGGCTTGTCCGCTGCGATCAGCGCCTGATTGTCGCCGGTGGTCTTGATCACCACCACCTCGAACGCCTCCTGCGGCAGATCGAAGGCGGCGGCCAGGCGGGCGCGGGTCTCATAGGCCTGGGCCAGCGCCAGCGGCGATCCGCGGGTGCCGATTTTCAGGGGCGAAGCGGGGGTGGGCAGGGTCAGTGTCATAAGAAGAAGCCTTAAATCAGTTTGCGCCCCGGAGGAAACCGGTTTTTGCCTTTCTCACATGCCTGGGGAGGCGGCTTTGACATAGGACAAGGCGCTTGAGGGCAGGGCGCGCCAGATCGCCCCTGCTCTTGACATTCCGCCCCGCAGGCGTGACCTCAGAGGGCGATCTATACGGGCGATTGATAGCGAGGATGACCATGGGTGGACAAAAGAAGCTGCTGCGCGCATTGGCGGGTGAGAAACAGGAAGTGCCGCCGATCTGGATGATGCGCCAGGCGGGCCGCTATCTGCCGGAATACCGCGCGACGCGGGCTGAGGCCGGGGATTTCCTGTCGCTCTGCTACAATCCTGAACTGGCCGCCGAAGTGACCCTGCAGCCGATCCGCCGCTATGGCTTTGACGCCGCAATCCTGTTTGCCGATATTCTGCTTATCCCGCAGGCGCTGGGGGCGGATTTGTGGTTCGTGACCGGCGAAGGCCCGCGGCTGTCGACCATCACCACGGAGAGTGACTTTGCAAAACTGGGCCCGGCATCGGATATCCACGAGACGCTGAACCCGATCTATGAGACCGTCCGCATTCTATCGCGTGAACTGCCGTCCGAGACGACGCTGATAGGGTTCGCAGGCGCACCTTGGACCGTGGCGACCTATATGATCGCGGGCCGCGGAACGCCGGATCAGGGGCCTGCCCACGCCCTGCGCGAGGAAAACACTGCCCTGTTCGAGGCGCTGCTGGCGCGGATCACCGAAGCCACCATTGACTATCTGTCCAAGCAGATCGAGGCCGGCGCCGAAGTGGTCAAGATCTTTGACAGCTGGGCCGGCTCGCTGAAGGGCGAGGCGTTCCAGAAATATGCGCTGGAGCCCTGCCGCCAGATCACCGCAGCGCTGAAGGAACGCCACCCGGGCATTCCCGTCATCGGTTTCCCGCGCGAGGCGGGTGAGAAATACGTGGGCTTTGCCAAGGCAACTGGTGTGGACTGTGTGGCGCTGGACAATTCCGTTGATCCGGCCTGGGCTGCGGCCCATGTGCAGGCAGACGGCTGCGTGCAGGGCAATCTGGCGTCCCGCCACATGGTGACCGGCGGGCAGGACCTGGTGGATGAAACCCGCCGCATTGTTGATGCCTTCAAGAAGGGCCCTCATATTTTCAATCTGGGCCATGGCATCACGCCGGATGCGGACCCGGACAATGTGCAGCTGATGATCGACACGGTCCGCGGCGGCTGAGCGGTTCAGCAGCGGCCCGGCCTTGTGCCGGGCGGCGGTTTCGGGCATCAGCGCAGCAGCACGCGCCGCGAATAAGGACATAACGGTGGATTACGGTAAATCTGGAGCACCCAAAATGGGCAAGAATAAACCTCGTCACGCCGAACATAATGCCAAGGGGACCAAGAAGAACCCCTTTGGCAAGCAGTCGGACAAGACCGAGCTGCTGAAGCGTATGAAAGCGGCAGCCGAAAAACCCAAAAAAGAAGACTGAGCCTATTTCAGGCCCAATTCCGCCAGGATCTCGTCCGTATGCTGTCCGCGTGCGGGGATTTCCGGCGGGGTCCATTCCGGCTGATCTGAAAACCGCGGGGCAGGAGCAGCCTGCAGCACACCCTGCGCTTCAGCCCATGTGCCGCGGCTGTTCATCGGGTGCGCCCGGGATTCTTCGGGGTTCAGCACCGGTGCCACGCAGGCGTCGGTGCCTTGAAAAAGCGCCGCCCAGTGGTCACGCGCCTGGCTGGCGAAAATCCCGGCGAGGCGGCCTGTGAGAGCGGGCCATAAGGACTTGTCGAACTGTTGCTGAAATGCTGCGTCCCCGGACAGGTCCATTTTCTCCAGAAACAGCGCATAGAACTTCGGCTCCAGGCATTGCACCGAGACATAGCCGCCGCAGGCGCAGGCATAGGTGCGGCTCCAATGCGGCCCGTCGAGCAGGTTTGCGCCGCGTTGCACACCGAAATTGCCGGCCTGCCGGATGCTCATCAAGAGGTTCATCATATGGGCCGAGCCATCATAGATTGCAGCGTCCACCACACAGCCGCCGCCGGTTGTTTTGGCCCTGAGGATGCCTGCCAGCATCCCGGCCACCAGATACATTGCGCCACCGCCGATATCGCCGACCAGCGTGGCGGGTGTTTGCGGCACATCGCCGGGGCATGAGGCATACCAAAGCGCGCCGGACAGCGAGATGTAGTTCAAATCATGCCCCGCGGCATGGGCTAGCGGGCTGTCCTGCCCCCAGCCGGTCATGCGGCCATAGACCAATGCGGGATTGACCGCGTGGCAGGTTTCCGGGCCAAGGCCCAGCCGTTCCATCACGCCGGGGCGGAAACCCTCGATCAACCCGTCGGCGGTGGCGGCCAGAGCCAGAAAGGTATCGGCATCAGCTGGCTCTTTCAGATCCAGCCCGATTGATCGTTTGCCCCGGTCCAGCAGGGAGCGTTCCGGCATTCCGGGGGTGACGGCGCCGCCCTTGCGGTTGACGCAGATCACCTCGGCCCCGAGGTCGGCCAGTGTCATTGCGGCAAAGGGGCCGGGGCCCAGGCCTTCGACCTCGAGAATACGGATCCCTTGCAGCATTTCGGTCCCTTTCGTGATGCCCGGCTGGATCAGTCTGCGGCGGCTCAGCTGCCTTGGGCAAGCTGCTGGCGGAACTTCCGTGGCGGCAGTCCGGTGCCCTTGGCAAAGATCCGGCTGAAATGGGCCGGATCGGTAAAGCCCAGTTCATAGGCGATCTGCGCCGCGGTCAGGTTGGTGTAGATCAGCAGTCTCCGCGCCTCGCGCAGGACACGGGCGCGGACCAAGGCCGAGGCCGGCTGGCCGGTGGCCTGATGGGCGATGCGGTTGAGGTGGGTTGCAGAGACAGCCAGCGCGCAAGCGTAGTCCGCCAGCGGGCGCCGCAGGCGGAAGTCGCGCTCTACCAGCGCCTCGAACCGGGCAAACAGCGGGCTGGCGCGGGCCTGCGGATCTTCTCCCTGGGCGGCGGCGATGGCGCGGGCGGTCAGCGCGGTAACCGACAACGCTAGTCCGCGCAGCATCTGCGCGCGGCCAAAATCCTTGTTGCCGTATTCCCGGAACAGGCGCGCAGCCAGGCTTTGCAGCCCTTCGGGCAAGGGCAGGACGGCAGGCAGATCCAGCGGTGCGCGCATCCCTTCGCCCGGTGCCAGGCTCTGGTCCAGCAAATCCGAAGCGAGCGTGATCACCCAGCCGCCGGTGCGGTTGCCAAAGCGGAAGCCATGCACCACGCCGCGGGGGACATTGATCAGGCAGGGCGGGGACAGGGTGTGGCTGTTTCCGTCAAGATCCGCCTCTCCTGCACCGCCGGTCAGCACCAGTATCTGGTGCAGCCGGGCATGGCGGTGCGGTCTCAGTTCCCAATCATGCAGTTCGGAACGCGCGCGGATGGTCTCCACATGCAGAATATCAGCGAGTTCCGCGGTCTCGCCAAACAGGTTGTAGGTGTCGATGGAGGTTAGCGTCTGCATGTATGAAATGTACAAGAACTGGCGCGTTGGGTCCATTCGCAAAGATGTGTGCGCAGCGCATAATTGCACCCTGCAAGCACAAGTCGGAAAATCGGGGAACGCGCATGTCCACGCATAAGACGCAGGTTGTCATCATTGGCGGCGGGCCTTCGGGGCTGCTGCTGTCGCAGCTGCTCCATCGCCAAGGGGTCAGTTCAATTGTTCTGGAGAAGCACAGCCGCGCGTATGTGCTGGGCCGGATCCGCGCCGGGGTGTTGGAACACGGCTTTGTCAATCTGATGCGCGAGGCCGGCTGCAGCGGCCGGATGGACCGCGAAGGGGAGATCCACGAGGGGTTTCATATTGCCCATCAGGGGCGGCTGGACCGGATCGACCTGGCAAAACACACCGGCGGCGAGACGGTAATGGTCTACGGCCAGACCGAGGTGACCCGCGATCTGTATGAGGCACGCGACGCGATGGGTGGTGAGGTTTTGCACGATGTGCAGAATGTGCAGCCGCATGCGCTGACGGATGCGCGCCCCTATGTGACCTGGGAGCAGGATGGCGCATCGAAACGGGCAGACTGCGACTTTATCGTAGGCGCCGACGGCTTTCACGGGGTCAGCCGCAAATCTATTCCGGCGGAGGTGCTGAAAGAATACGAAAAGGTCTATCCCTTCGGCTGGCTAGGGGTTTTGTCGGAAACGCCGCCGGTTGCGCAGGAGTTGATCTATGCACGCCATGAGCGTGGCTTCGCTCTCTGCTCGCTGCGCAGCCGGGTGCTGAGCCGTTACTACATCCAGGTGCCGTTAACGGACCGGGCCGAAGATTGGAGCGATGCGGACTTCTGGGCAGAGCTGAAGCGCCGGCTGCCGGAACAGGTGGCAGGGCAATTGGAAACCGGCCCGTCAATCGAGAAATCCATCGCGCCATTGCGCAGTTTCGTGGCGGAGCCGATGCGGTACGGCAATCTGTTCCTGGCGGGCGACGCCGCCCATATTGTGCCGCCGACCGGTGCCAAGGGGCTGAATTCGGCGGCCTCGGATATTTACTACCTCTATCATGGCTTCCTGGACCACTACCTGCGGGGCGACAGTGCAGGACTGGAGCGCTATTCCGAAAAAGCACTGGCGCGGGTCTGGAAGGCGGAGCGGTTCAGCTGGTGGATGACCAACCTGCTGCATCGTTTTCCGGAAGGAACCGAGACCGATCTGCGGTTGCAGCGGGCGGATCTGGACTATCTGTTCTCTTCAGAGGCGGCGCGGGCCGCGCTGGCAGAGAATTACGTCGGGTTGCCGTATTAGGGGGGCTTCCCGCAGGAGCAAGACTATGCGCCGGCTATGAAGCGGCAGGCTCCCGCGCCTTTGCCATGCATCCTGGATGCAAGGCAAAGCCTT
>NZ_JAKFZM010000052.1:0-26581 GCF_021654205.1 Leisingera sp. MMG026
AAAAATACTCCCGCCGGAGGCGTCCGGCGGGAGCTGTTTGGTACAGGTTTCAGCGTTCTGCGCTGCCTCAGGCGGTCAAGCCTTCGGGCTCTTTCAGACCGTTGGCGCGGCAGCAGGCGGTGACGGTGTTCGCAAGCAGGCAGGCGATGGTCATCGGGCCGACACCGCCCGGCACCGGGGTGATGGCGCCGGCGCGCTCAGCGGCACTGGCAAAATCGACGTCGCCGACCAGCTTCATCTTGCCTTCGCCTTTTTCGGGCGCATCAATCCGGTTGATGCCGACATCGATGACGGTGGCGCCTTCCTTGATCCAGTCGCCCGGCACCATTTCCGGGCGGCCCACGGCGGCCACCACGATGTCGGCGCGGCGCACCACTTCGGCCAGGTCCTTGGTGCGCGAATGCGCGATGGTCACGGTGCAGCTGTCGCCCAGCAAGAGCTGCGCCATCGGCTTGCCGACGATGTTGGAACGGCCGATCACAACCGCATCCATGCCCGACAGCGACCCATGATGGTCGCGCAGCATCATCAGGCAGCCCAAGGGCGTGCAGGGCACCATCGATTTCTGACCGGTGCCCAACAGGCCGACGTTGGAGACGTGGAACCCGTCCACGTCCTTTTCCGGCGCGATCGAATTGATCACCAGATCCTCGTTCATATGCCCCGGCAGCGGCAGCTGCACCAGAATGCCGTGGATCGAGGGGTCGTTGTTCAGCTGATCAACCACCGCCAGCAGATCCGCCTCGGACGTGTCCGCATCCAGCTTGTGCTCAACCGAGTTCATGCCGACCTCAACGGTCTGCTTGCCCTTGGAGCGCACATAGACCTGGCTTGCCGGGTCTTCGCCGACCAGAACCACGGCCAGGCCGGGGGTGATGCCGTGCTCTTCTTTCAGCCGCGCCACATGCCCGGCCACATGGCCGCGCACCTTGGCCGCAAAGGCCTTGCCGTCAATCAGAGTTGCTGCCATTGCTCTCTTCCTTTTTGTGCAGGCATTCGGCCCGCCTTACTCTTCCCGGATCACCCGCGCCTCGCGGGCAATCGACCAGTCCACCAGCTGCCGCCACAGGCCTTCGATCAGATCGGGGTCCAGCCCCTCCCCTTCCGCGGCGGCGCGGGCATTCATGACCACTTCCTCAACCCGTTCCGGAATCCGCGCCGGCCAGCCGTTGGCTTGCTTCAGCTGGATCGCCCGGTCGATATAGCCCGCCCGGGCGGCCAGAAGCTGCACCAGCTCAATATCCAGCCGGTCAATCTGGGCCCGCACCTCTGCCATCGACTGGCAGTCCTGCGGCGGTGTCTCTGTGCTCATGCGTCAGAACCTCGGCTTTCATTGCTTTGGGCCATGTGAGGTTCTGACCATTTTTGGTGGTCGCGCAATTGATTCCGAAAACCGGTTCCCGTCTTCGTCCCCTCGGACCAGTGGCGGTGCCTCAGACTTCGGATTGCGCTTGAAACTCCAGCGGCCCGGGATGTCCCGGGCCGCTGAATGTCGCATATCCTGTCTTAGAACAAGCCTTCGATCTGGCCGTCGTCATTCAGGCGGATGGTTTCCGAGGCCGGTTTGCGCGGCAGGCCCGGCATCGTCATGATCTCGCCGCAGACCGCGACGATGAAGCCGGCACCGGCTGACAGGCGGACCTCACGCACCGGAACCGAATGGCCGGTGGGCGCGCCGCGCAAGCTCGGGTCGGTCGAGAAGGAATACTGGGTTTTCGCCATGCAGACCGGCAGATTGCCGTAGCCTGCGTCTTCCCATTCCTTCAGCTGATTGCGGATCTTGTTGTCGGCCAGCACCTCGTCGGCGCGGTAGATGCGCTTGGCGATGGTGTCGATCTTGTCGAACAGCGACATCTCGTCCGGGTAGATCGGCGCAAAGTTGGCCTGGCCCGCATCGACGATTTCCACAACCTTCTCGGCCAGCGGCGCCGACCCTTCCGAGCCCAGCTCCCAGTGGCGCGACAGCACCGCCTCGACGCCATGGGTGGCGGCGTAGGCTTTGACAGCGTCCACTTCGGCATCGGTGTCGGTGACGAAGTGGTTGATCGCAACCACAACCGGCACACCAAAGGATTTGATGTTCTCGATGTGGCGGCCCAGGTTGGCGCAGCCGTTGTTCACAGCCTCGACGTTCTCGGCGCCCAGGTCAGCCTTGGCGACGCCGCCGTTCATCTTCATCGCGCGCACGGTGGCAACCAGCACCACTGCCGACGGTGCGATGCCTGCCTTGCGGCATTTGATGTTCATGAACTTCTCGGCGCCGAGGTCAGCGCCAAAGCCTGCCTCAGTCACCACATAGTCAGCGACTTTCAGCGCGGTCTTGGTGGCAATCACCGAGTTGCAGCCATGCGCGATATTGGCAAACGGGCCGCCGTGCACAAACGCCGGGTTGTTTTCCAGGGTCTGCACCAGGTTCGGCTGCATCGCGTCCTTCAGCAGAACGGTCATCGCGCCTTCGGCCTTGATGTCGCGGCAGTAGACCGGGGTCTTGTCGCGGCGGTAGGCCACGATGATGTCGCCAAGGCGCTTTTCCAGGTCCTTCAGATCGTTCGCGAGGCACAGGATCGCCATCACTTCGGAGGCCACGGTGATGTCAAAACCGGCTTCGCGCGGGAAACCGTTGGAGACACCGCCCAGCGACGCGGTGATGGTGCGCAGGGCCCGGTCGTTCATGTCCACAACCCGGCGCCATGCAACGCGGCGGGTGTCGATCTCGCACTCATTGCCCCAGTAGATGTGGTTGTCGATCATCGCCGACAGCAGCGAGTGGGCCGAGGTGATGGCGTGGAAGTCGCCGGTGAAGTGGAGGTTCATTTCCTCCATCGGCACCACTTGCGCGTAACCGCCGCCTGCAGCGCCGCCCTTCATGCCGAAGTTCGGGCCCAGCGAGGCCTCGCGGATACAGATCATCGCGTTCTTGCCGATCCGGTTCAGACCGTCGCCCAGACCCACGGTGGTGGTGGTCTTGCCTTCGCCCGCGGGCGTCGGGTTGATCGCGGTCACCAGGATCAGCTTGCCGTCTTCCTTGGACTGAACCGAGTTGATGAACGACTGGGACACCTTTGCCTTGTCGTGGCCGTAGGGCAGCAGGTCATCGCTGGAAATCCCGATCTTCGCACCAATCTCCTGGATCGGCTTCTTCTGCGCTTCACGCGCAATCTCGATGTCACTCTTGTAGCTCATGGCTCTCTCCCTTTTGCCGAATCTTCTGGCTGAAACCCCGTGGCGCGTGCCCTGTCGAGGCGCTTTATATTCCTATTAATTAAATTATTTTCCTGCACGTCAACACATTCCTGACCACATTCGCCTGAAAAACAGGGCCTTTTCAGTGCTTCGGACGCCGATCGGAAACAGGCGGAATTTCACCCGGGGTAAAGACGGCGCATATGCGGCATGAGCTGCCGCAAACAAAAAGGGCCCGGGCAATGCCCGGGCCGTGCAGGGTCCGGCCCGAAGGCCAGACAGGGGAATCACTGCCGGGTCAGATATCCAGCGTGTTGTCCTTTTCCCAGCGGGAGAAGTGGTTGACGAAAGAGTTCCATTCCTGCTGCTTCATCTTCAGGTAAGCAGCGGAAAACTCCTCGCCCATCATCGCCTTCAGGCCATCGTCCTTGTCGTAGAACCGCAGCGCGTCCAGCATGTTGAGCGGCAGCTTCGGCGCGTCGGTGATGGTGTGGCCTTCGGCATACATGTCGATGTCATGGCGCGGGCCGGGATCCGCCTTGGCGCGGACACCGGAAAGGCCGGCGGCAATGATCACCGCCTGCAGCAGATAGGGGTTCACCGCGCCGTCAGGCAGGCGCAGCTCAAACCGGCCGGGACCGGGGACACGCACCATGTGGGTCCGGTTGTTGCCGGTCCAGGTGACGGTGTTCGGCGCCCAGGTTGCCCCCGACATGGTACGCGGCGCGTTGATGCGCTTGTAGGAGTTCACTGTCGGATTGGTGATCGCTGCCAAGGCCGAGGCGTGCTTCATAATGCCGCCCAGGAACCAGCCGCCCTGTTCGGACAGACCCAGTTCCGCAATATCGCCAGCACCCTTTTCGGCGGCAAATACATTGGTGCGCGAATCCCCGCCAGGCGCGTCCCAGACCGAGATATGAGCATGGCAGCCATTGCCGGTAAGACCCTCTACCGGTTTGGGCATGAAAGTCGCACGGAAGCCGTGCTTTTCCGCCACGGATTTTGCCATGAACTTGAAGAAGCTGTGCTTGTCAGCGGTCGCCAGGGCGTCGTCGAAGTCCCAGTTCATTTCCCACTGGCCGTTGGCGTCCTCGTGGTCGTTCTGATACGCGCCCCAGCCCAGTTCCAGCATGTAATCGCTGATTTCGCGGATCACATCCAAACGGCGCATCATTGCCTGCTGGTCATAGCAGGGCTTTTCGGCATTATCGAAGGGATCCGAGATTTCCTCGCCATCGGGGGTCAGAAGGAAGAACTCGGCCTCAATGCCGGTTTTCACATGCAGGCCCTCGTCCGCGGCTTCCTTGATCAGGCGGCGCAGCACGTTGCGCGGCGCCTGGGCGACGTCTTCGCCTTCCATCACGCAATTGCCTGGAACCCAGGCGATTTCCTTGTTCCAAGGCAGCTGGATGACCGCGTCGGGATCCGGCACTGCCAGCATGTCGGGATGCGCCGGTGTGAGGTCAAGCCAAGTGGCAAAACCAGCAAATCCCGCGCCGTCTTCCTGCATATCCGCGATCGCCCGCGCCGGCACCAGTTTGGCGCGCTGGCCACCGAACAAGTCGGTGAAGGAGATCATGAAATACTTAACGCCTTTTTCTTTTGCGAAAGCAGCCAGATCTGTTGTCATGGTCCCACTCCCTTTCCCTGTTGAACGTATTTTAAAAAAGGCGCGGCCATTGCCCGGCCGCGCCTGCCAATCATCAGAACCCTGCTTTGCCAGGGTACCAGTCGGTACCGGCCAGCGGCACACGCGCCATGGCGGCAGCCTCCATTGTCAGGGCGCACAGATCCTCGGGCTCGAGATTGTGCAAATGGTTGTGGCCGCAAGCGCGCGCAATTGTCTGCGCTTCCAGCGTCATTACCTTAAGATAGTTGCGCAGACGGCGGCCGGCTTCAACGGGATCGACGCGCTTCATCAGTTCGGGATCCTGAGTGGTGATACCAGCCGGGTCCATACCTTCGTGCCAGTCGTCATAGGCGCCGGTGGTGGTGCCCAGCTTCTGGTACTCGCTTTCCCATTTCGGATCATTGTCGCCCAGCGCGATCAGCGCTGCAGTGCCGACGGCCACCGCATCTGCGCCCAGCGCCATCGCCTTGGCCACATCTGCGCCGGTGCGGATGCCGCCGGAGACAACCAGCTGCACTTCGCGGTGAACGCCCAGATCCTGCAGCGCCTGCACGGCAGGGCGGATACAGGCCAGCGTCGGCAGGCCGACATGTTCGATAAAGACGTCCTGAGTGGCGGCGGTGCCGCCTTGCATGCCGTCCAAAACCACCACGTCTGCGCCGGCCTTAACCGCCAGCGCGGTGTCGTAATAGGGCCGGGTGCCGCCAACCTTGATATAGATCGGCACCTGCCAGTCGGTGATTTCACGCAGTTCCAGGATCTTGATTTCCAGATCGTCCGGGCCGGTCCAATCCGGGTGGCGGCAGGCAGAACGCTGGTCGATACCTTTCGGCAAGGTACGCATATGCGCGACCCGGTCCGAGATTTTCTGACCCAGCAGCATACCGCCGCCGCCGGGTTTGGCGCCCTGTCCGACCACAATCTCAATCGCATCAGCCTTGCGCAGATCATCCGGGTTCATGCCGTAGCGGGACGGCAGATACTGATAAACCAGCTTGCTGGAATGACCACGCTCTTCCGGGGTCATGCCGCCGTCGCCAGTGGTGGTCGAGGTGCCTGCAGCGGATGCACCGCGGCCCAGGGCCTCCTTGGCGGGGCCGGACAGCGCGCCAAAGCTCATGCCCGCGATGGTGATCGGGATATCCAGCTCAATCGGCTTTTTGGCAAAACGGGTGCCGAGCGTCACCTTGGTTTCGCATTTCTCGCGGTAGCCCTCCAGCGGATAGCGCGATACCGAGGCGCCGAGGAACAGCAGGTCATCGAAATGCGGCACCTTGCGCTTGGCGCCGCCACCGCGGATGTCATAGATCCCGGTCGCCGCAGCGCGGCGGATTTCTGCGTTGATCGGGTTGGTGAAGGTCGCCGACTGGATCGGCTCGGTGCGGGGGATTTTAGTATCCTGATCTGACATAGCCTTAATCCTTAGTACGCTTGCGCGTTGTCGACATCGAAGTTGTAAAGCTGACGGGCCGACCCGTAGCGCTTGAACTCCTCCGGCTTGGCATCAGCGCCGGCGCGCGCCAGCAGATCCTTGAGGATCGCGATATGCTCGGGGCGCATTTCCTTCTCGATGCAATCCGCGCCCAGGCTCTTGACCGAGCCGCGCACGAAGAACCGCGCTTCATAGCAGCTGTCGCCCAGCGCGTCGCCGGCATCGCCCAGCACCACCAGGTTTCCCGCCTGCGCCATGAAGGCACACATGTGGCCGATGTTGCCATGCACAACGATGTCGATGCCCTTCATCGATATCCCGCAGCGCGAGGAGGCGTTGCCCTTGATCACCAGCAACCCGCCATGGCCGGTGGCACCAGCATACTGGCTGGCGTCGCCTTCGACGATCACGGTGCCGGACATCATGTTTTCAGCGACACCGGGACCAACCGAGCCTTCTACCCTGACAGTCGCCTGCTGGTTCATGCCGGCGCAATAGTAGCCGGTGGACCCTTTGACGGTGACTTCAATCGGCGAATTCAGACCCACGGCAATTGCATGGCTGCCCTTGGCGTTCACAATTTCCCAGGCGGTTTTGTTGGTGCCGCCATTCTGTTCCTGCAAGGTCGAGTTCAGACCGCGCAGGCCATTTGCTTCAAGATCATATGTCTGCATCTTAATGGTTCCAGAAGTAAACGGTTGCGGGTTCGGGCTCCCAGACGCGGGCGTCTTCGATGCCCGGCAGGTTCACCAGTGCGCGGTATTCGCTGCCGAAGGCCACATACTGGTCGGTCTCTGCCATCACGGCCGGCTTGCAGGCGATCGGGTCCCGGACCACGCCAAAACCGTCCTTGGTGCCCACAACAAAATTAAAGAAACCGTCCAGATCCTCCAGAGTACCTTCCAGCGCTTCCCCCAGAGTGGCACCGTTCTGCATCTTCCAGGTCAGATAGGCCGCGCCCACTTCGGTGTCGTTCTGGCTTTCGATCCGCACACCGTCCCGGCGCAGCTTGCGGCGCAGCGAGTTGTGGTTGGACAGCGAGCCGTTGTGCACCAGGCACTGATCCGAGCCGGTGGAGAACGGGTGTGCGCCCTCGGTGGTCACAGCAGATTCCGTGGCCATACGGGTGTGGCCGATGCCATGGGTGCCACCCATGCCGCGCACGTCGAAACGCTCGGCGACTTTTTCGGGCAGACCCACTTCCTTGTAAATCTCGATAGTGTCGCCTGCGCTCATGACACGCATTCCGGGACGCAGCTCGGCCAGCGCGCTGCGGGCTTCCTCTGCCTTGCCCGCGGGCACATCCAGCACCGCGTGGGTATCGATCACCCGGATCGACACATCGGTGCTCAGCGCTTCGGCAAGCGCACCTTCCAGCCCGTTAAAGGCCTCCTCCGGCACATCAGACTGAACGGTAAGCTTGGTGTGCCCGTCCGTCTCTGATCCATAGATTGCGATGCCCGCACTGTCCGGACCGCGGTCCGTCATGGTGATGAGCATATCTGTGAGCATATCGCCCAATTTCGGCTCAAGTGATTTGTCTTTTAGAAAAAGACCGACAATCCCGCACATGGGTAAGCCTCCTGCTTTTCATCTCGAATCAACGCTAGCAGTTTGCGATCTGCCATTCAACTCTTGTGAAACTTTTTTTCCTAAGAAGGTAAGATGGGGCGCGCCAAACTGGCGCGCCCCTGAAGGGGCAGAGTTAGTATTTCTCAAGCAAGGAGTTTATTTTGTCCTTATCTCCCATTTGCTTGGCTTTCTCCAAATGGGCGCCTTCACGCACAAACTGTATCCGGTGCCAGGCAATCCAGAAGACGACCCCCAAGACCACCATCAATCCTTCTGATCCCTGGAAGGGGTAGACCGCCCCTACCTCAGCCAGGTCCACTGCCCAGCTGTCGTAACCGATCGTAGACATTTCAATTCTCCTTATTCAGCTGGAACACTGCCACCGTTCAGCGCTTCTTTGTCAGCGGCGATGATTTCGGCTTTGGCATCTTCGTAGGCATGATGTTCGGCGTAATCGAGACCTTGCAGTTCGACCTCAACCGGGATGCGCAGCACACCTGCGGCGGCCTGCATCTTGGCGATCAGGAAACCCGGCAGCCAGCCCAGAACACCAAACATGATCACCGCGCCAATGGTCTGACCAACCGGGTTCACGGTTGCATACCCCTCATACGGCGAGCTCGGCGCACCCCACAGCAAGAATCCTGCAAGGATCAGTCCGACAATGCCGGAATACCCGTGTACGGCAACCGCCCCAACAGCGTCATCCAGCTTAAATCTGCGTTCGACCCAATAGTGCAGCTTGTAGACGATCACGACACCAACAGCGCCAACCAGCATCGCCTGGATCGGGTGATACAAATCATTACCCGCAGAGGCGGTAATGATCCCGGCCAGACCGCCGGAGAAAGTCCAGAACGCATCGCCCTTGGACACCACATAGGCCGCCATCAGACCGCCTGACAGCGACATCAGGAAGTTGAAGGTGATCGCAGACAACGAAGTCGGTGCCAGATAGATATTGGTTGCGGTCCAAGTGTCGCCAGTCAGCAAGCCACCAATGCCTTCAGGTGAGATTACCGGAATGTTGCAGGCCGCATAAAAGCCCCAGAACCCGGAATAGATCAGGAAGATACCAATGGTCAGCATCCAGGGATTATGCGGCGGGATATCGCGCGGCGTGCCGTCAGCGGCAAACTTGCCCAGGCGAGGGCCAAGAACCATGATCACACCCAGCGCGTAACCGCCGGCAATCGCGTGGATCACACCCGATGCATAGGCATCGTGATAGCCGAGGTATTTCACCATCCAGCCTTCGGCATGCCAGCCCCAGGCCGCATCAATGATCCAGAACACCGAGCCGATCATCACCGCGTGCACCCACAACGCGGATGACCGGATCCGTTCGATCACAGCGCCCGATACAATCGACGCAGCAGTCCAGGAAAACAGCAGGAACGCTGCCCAGAACACACCGGTGATCCGGTCGGACAGGTTGGTGGCCATATTCTGCGACCACGGCAAGTTTGCCGCGCCGGCTTCGTGGTTCAGGCCTCCGAAGAACGGGAAGTTCGGGAATGCCCAGTAAATCCACCAGCCGAAGAAGAAGAATGTCACCGTGACCAGGGGAATGATCATGATGTTCTTCATCAGCGTGTGCATATGGTTGCGGTGGCGGCTGGCGCCGACCTCATACATGCAGAACCCCACGTGTATGAGGAACATGAAGACAACGGTCACCCAGTAGTAGAACTCGGTGAACACCGTTGTTAACGCGTTCAGATTTCCATCCAATGTTTTGCCCTCCTGTTGGCAGTTCACCCGGGCATTTTTTGCCTCTCGGGAATATTATTTTCATTTATTATTGTGTCTCAGGAGGTCAGGCTGTCAATAATCATGTGAAAGTTTGTTCACCCTCAGAAAAGCTCAAACTGCCATGCAAACGCCTTTGCTGCGCTCCTGTCAGCCGCTTAAAGCCTACCCTCTCAAGGGTTTAAGGCGTTCTGCCTTCATCCCCCTTACGGCAGTCTCCCAGGCCCTGGGCATATGGCAAATGCGTGGCGCAATCGTGGATTTGCGACAAAATCAAGCAAATCTCCGGCACCGGAAGGGGGTGATTCTCCCCTGAAACAGGACACTCTGCAGCCGTCTCCGCCACAAGCAGCCTGCCAAAAAGACCATTTCGGGCCAATCCTTGCCGCAAACCCGTTCGGAATCGGCCTTTTAAGCAAAATCTTTTTCCTGCTAGGAATAATCGTTGACACAGCGCCCCCTCTTTTGGCTAACTGGACCGGACCAATGGAACCAAATCGAGAAATTTGGTCCACCACTATCAGGGAGACATAGACGATGGCCATTATCTGGCGGACCTCAGCACTGGCTCAGCGGCACAAGGAAATCGGCGGTGAGCTGGAAGATTGGAACGGCATGGGAACCGCCTGGTTCTATGACCACACACCTGAACGCGCCAAAGCCGACTATGAGGCGGTCCGCACCAAGGCCGGCCTTATGGACGTATCAGGCTTGAAAAAAGTCCACGTCGTGGGTGAACACGCAGCCCAGGTCATCGACCGGGTCACCACCCGCAACGTCGAAAAGATCATGCCCGGCCGCTCAACCTATGCATCGATCCTGAACGATCAGGGCAAATTCGTCGACGATTGCATCATCTACCGCCTGTCGGTGAACAGCTGGATGGTTGTGCATGGCACCGGAACCGGCATGGAGCAGCTGAACGCGGTTGCCGCAGGCAAGAACTGTTCGGTGATCTTCGACGACAATCTGCACGATATGTCGCTGCAGGGGCCGGTCGCTGTTGATTTTCTGGCCGAATATGTGCCGGGCATCCGCGATCTGGCCTACTTCGGCATCATCCAGACCAAGCTGTTCGGCTGCCCGGTGATGATCTCCCGTACCGGCTATACCGGTGAACGCGGGTATGAGATTTTCTGCCAGTCCAAAGACGCGGTTCACCTGTGGGACAGCATCCTGAAAGAGGGCAAAGGCCTGGGTATCGTCCCGGTCCAGTTCTCGACGCTCGACCTCCTGCGCACCGAAAGCTACCTGCTGTTTTACCCGGGCGACAACTCTGAGACCTATCCGTTCAACGATGAAACCTGCGGCGACACCCTGTGGGAGCTGGGACTGGAGTTCACCGTATCCCCCGGCAAGACCGGCTTCATCGGCGCCGAGAACCACTATGCCGCTGAAGGCAAGGAGCGGTTCAAGATCTACGGCGTCGTGCTGGCAGGCACCACCCCGGCGGATGAGGGCGCGGATTTACTGCAGAACGGCGAGAAAGTCGGCGTGGTCACCTACGGCATGTACTCCGACGTGAACAAGCACAACGTGGGCATCGCGCGGATGCCGGTGGCCTGCGCCAAGCCGGGCACCGAGCTGACAGTCCGCAATGGCGATGGCACCGAGATTGCAGCCACCGCCGAAGAAATGCCCTTCTATGACAAGGACAAATCGATCCGCACCGCAAAGGGCTGATCCGGATCCTGGGCGTCCCCCCTTTGGGGGCGCCCGCTTTCGTTCACCCGGACTGCAGGAAAAGCGACCCACATGTCTAAAACCGAATTCCCCCCCTCCATCAACAGCCGCCCTGTCTATGGCGAGCTTGAAGCCCGCCCGGGCAGCGGCCACCTGATGATTGCCGACGCGGCAGGTGCCGAGGCAATCCTTGAATTGGCCAAATTCGTCGACCCGGGTTTCTGGGCTAAGGCCCACATTATCTTCATCCCCAAGGATACCGGCACCAAATTCACCAGCCAACTGGAAGCGATTGGCGCTGGTCAGTATTACGCCGGCCCCTCATATGAGGCCGCCCAAAGCCGCATCCGCCGCGCGCTGCAGGACTGCCACATGGGCACTCAAATTTACCTGACCGGCACCGAAAGCCTGATGGGCCAGGCAATGGCCGAGGCCACCGCAGCCGGCATACCGCATACCGCGATCCAGACCGAACACCGCGGCTCCACCGCACGGCGCATGCAGTGCGTCCATTGCAAAGGCATCACCGAGGACGTCACCACCGACCCGTTTGAATGCAGCCACTGCGGCCTCAGCCTGTTCGTGCGCGATCACTATTCGCGCCGCCTGGCTGCCTTTCAGGGCGTGCGGGTGGATGCCGAGGATCCGGGCAACATCCCCGAAAAAGTGGAGCTGTTCAAATGAGTGCTGGCACCGCAAAACTGAATGTCACCGTGGCCGAGGTCAAACCGGTCAATGATCTTGTCACCCGTTTCAAATTCGTCCGCACCGGCGGCGGCGACCTGCCGACCTTCTCGGGCGGGGCGCATACCGTGGTGGAAATGCAGGACGGCGATATCACCCGGCTCAACGCCTATTCCCTGATGTCCAACCCGGCCGACCGCGGCGCCTACACCATCTCGGTGCGGCGCGACGATCAGGGCCGCGGCGGTTCCAAATTCATGCACTCTCAGGTGAAAGAGGGCATGGAAATGGTGATCTCCAACCCGGTGAACCTGTTCTCTCTTGATCTGCGCGCCAAGAAGCATCTGATGCTGGCCGGCGGTATCGGCATCACACCCTTCATGGCCCAGATGCATCAGCTGGCAATGATGGGCGGACAGTTTGAGCTGCACTATTCCGTGCGCAATGCCTCGCTTGGCACCTATGCCGAGGACTTGACGGCAAAGTATCCGGGCAAAGTGCACATCTATCACGACGACCAGGGCGAAGCGATCAACCTTACGACCCTGCTCGCCACCCAGCCGCTGGGCACCCATGTCTATGTCTGCGGCCCCAAGGGCATGATCAATTGGGTGCATGGCACCGCATCGGAAATGGGCTGGCCGCGCGAGGCGGTGCATTCCGAGGAGTTCCTGGCCCCCGCCTCCGGCAAGCCTTTTGAGGTCAAGCTGGCAGTCTCAGGCAAGGTGATACAGGTCGGCGAGCACCAATCGCTGCTGGAAGCGATTGAGGCCGCGGGCGTCGACGCCCCTTACCTCTGCCGCGGCGGCGCCTGCGGACAGTGCGAAACCAATGTCGTCGGCTACGACGGCAAGTTTCTGCACTACGACCACTGGCTCGACGACGAACAAAAGGCGGGCGGCAAACACATCATGCCCTGCGTCTCACGTTTCGAGGGCAAGACCCTGGTTCTGGATCGCTGAGGAAAAGAAAATGACCATTCAATTCAACGACGAAACCTTCTACGGCGACTTCACCTTCAAGAACTCGGATTGGGCCATCAAACGCTTCCCCTTCCCGTTCCACGAAGACAGCTACATGTATTCCGTGAACATGGAGCCGCATAAGTCCTACCGTCCCGGCTCGGTGTTTGAACGCACCTTCGACGTGGATGAGCATTATGTCTCCGAAATGAAGGACCGCGCGCGGGTGCTGGCGGATGATCCGCTGCGCTGCCAGTCGCTCCCGCATATGACCCTGGCGGGCTGGGATCTGGTTGAGCTGATCATGGAGGCCAAGGCGGCTGAATACCCGGATTTGTTCGAACTGCACAAGGACGGCAACCGCTGGCGCTGGATCAACAAGCCGCTGGGGATTGATGACACATTCACGTTCCTGGATGAAAGCACCCTGCCCTACGGGCCGATGGAATACATCACCCGCCAGACCCAGGGCGATTTTGCAGTGCTGGATCAGCGCGACGACAACTTGTGGATGGATGCCGGCATGGTCACCACCCAGGCCGACTGGAGCCTGGATTTCGACATCGGCATGAACTTTTTTGAGTGGCATGCGCCGGTGCCCAAGGCGAATGAAATGGGCATCTTCGTGCGCGCGTTGAAGTTCTTGCTGAACATCCAGCAGGGCCAGCCGGCCCGGCGCCTTAATTGGACGATGACCGTCAATCCGCTGCTCGACACCTCGCCTGAGAATTATCACAAATGGGGCACCATGAAGCAGGGGCTGACGATGGAAAACATCGGCGAAAAGCAGCACCTGCGGGTTGAGCTGCAGACTTTCTTCCGCCTGCCCCGCTCCAACGCGCTGGTGTTCCCGATCCGCTGCTACCTGATCCGGTTTGAGGATCTGGTCACGGTGCCGAAATGGGCACGCCGCCTGCACCGCGTCATCCGCGACCTGCCGGAGGAGCTGGCCACCTACAAAGGCTTCATCGACAACCGCCCGCTGATGGTGGAGTATCTGTCGCAGTTTGATGACGGCAGCCCGACCTCGGACGGTATCTGGGCAGACGACTGATTCTGAAACAACCCGGCGGGCCGTCCCTACCCCCTGTCATTCAGGCCCGCCTCACTGACTGCCGCCGCCTCTGGCCCGGCAGTTTCTTTTTGCCCGGAGATAAGCGGCGTTGCACTCCCGCCCCCGCACCAGACAACAGGCTCCGCCTGCCCCCTGTGCAGCGTTGGGCCGTGCAGCGCGCTTCGCGCGCTGCGGGCAGTTTCGGCAACATCAGCCCCATGACGCAACCGCGCCGCGCACCGCGCGGCGCCACGCCCAACTGTGCAGGGACATCTTCAGGTGTTCCGCAGCAGGCGGGAGCGCTCTGGCTGCGGCTCAGCTCGACTGCGGATACGAAATGATCGACAGATAGCGTGCGGGCAGCTTGATCAGCTGTTCCGGCCCATGCGGCGCGTCGGCATCAAAAAACAGCGTGTCTCCAGGCTTCAACGGAAAAACCTTGTCGCCATGCCGGTAATCCACCTCACCTTCCAGCATGTAAAGCAATTCAACGCCATCATGCTGGAAGGTCGGGAAGACATCCGACTCTTCGGTCAGGGAGATCATGTAAGGCTCCACCAAAACACCCGAAGCATTGGCGCCCAGATGCCCCAGCAACTGATACTGATGGCCTGCCCGCGTTCCGGCACGCTCGGTCTCGACGCCTTCGCCCGACCTAGTATGCACCGCTTCGCGGGTTTCCTCAAAACGGCGGAAGAATGAAGTAATCGGAACGCTCAGCGCGTTGGCCAGCAATTGCAGCGTGGTCAGCGACGGGGATGTATTGCCGTTCTCGATCTTTGACAGCATTCCGATCGACAGCCCGGTCAGCGTGGCCAGATCGGCCACAGTGATCCCCTGCTGGCGCCGGAACGACCGGACCTCGCGGCCAATCGCCACCTCCAGAACTTTTTCCGCGCCGTCGCGGACCCGGTGCGGATCTTGAGAAAGGTTATTTGCCACTGCGTCGCTATCGTCTTTGGGTTTAGCCACTGTGTTATCTTCCTTATGGACGGCCTCTGACAAGCGCGCAGCGGGCGATACGCAAAAACTTTTCCGGACGCAAGAAACCACGCGAAAATTATTTTACTGGCATTACCACTTTTTCCCAAGCCCTCACCGCCACAGGAAAGAAAATTGTTGCTGTTCAACCCAGCTGAACAATAACGCTGACAAGGAAACCCGGACCATCCGGCCCGGGCTTGCAATCGCCGACTTTCCGGGTTTCCCCATCTTCAGTCATCCAGCAGCAGCAAACAGGCGCCAAGAACCTTGCGCGTGCCGTCAAACACCACTGGTTTTTCGCCGCGCCAGCGGCTGGCGTGGCGGTGGCCGACCGGCCAGCCGGAGGTCAGGCTGCGCAGGGTTTCACCGGTCTCTGCTGCGATCCGGCCCACCCGGGTTTTCAGATTGGCATGAAAAGTGTCCCGGTGCAGCGCCTCCATTCTTAAATGAAACAATGATGACCGGCTGCGCGGTGCGATCTGCATGGCGTCCACCTGCCCATCCGCCCCGGCCCAGATCGCCAATGCACGGGCTTGCAGCCGTTCAGCCTTTTCCGATGCACCCGCCCGGAACTGCAGCACCGCCAGATTTGCGGCTGGCGCTGCCCGGCGCAGATCAATTGCCGCAAAGGCAACCCGCGCCACAATATCCGCCAGACGAAACAGCCTCATAGCCTTACGCGGGCGGTCACGTCCAGCCTCAGCCAGCGCCCGTTCCATCAGCCGTTCCCAGATCAGATCGGCGCGGGACCATCCCGCTTCGCGCGCGATCCGCATTTCCGCGTCAGGCTTAAAGCCCCAGATACGCGGCGCGGACGTGTTCATTGCCGTGAAGCTCATCTGCTGGTCCCTCCATTGCTGCATTTCCCGTTTCCAGAACATAGGCATAGTCAGCCAGTTCCAGCGCAAGTTCGGCGTTTTGCTCGACCAAAACCACAGATAATCCGTTGGCGTTGATCTCCTCGACGATCCGGGCGATCTCCTCGACAATTACCGGCGCCAATCCCATAGACGGCTCGTCCATCAGCAAAAGCCGCGGCTTGGACATCAGCGCGCGGCCAATCGCCAGCATCTGCTGCTCACCGCCGGACATGGTCTTGGCCATCTGGGTGCGCCGCTCGCGCAGGCGCGGGAAGCGCTTGAAGACATCCTCCAGATCACCCTCAATCGCCCCTTTGTCATTGCGCAAAAACGCGCCGGTGCGCAGGTTTTCCTCCACCGTCATATCAGGGAAGATCCGCCGTCCTTCGGGCACATGGGCAATGCCGTTTGCGACCACTTTATGCGCAGGCAGATGGTCGATCCGCTTGCCCTCAAAGGTGATCTCGCCCTCGGTGATCGGTATCATCCCCGACATCGCCCGCAGCGTGGTGGTCTTGCCCGCCCCGTTGCCGCCGATGATGGTGACGATCTTACCCTCCGGCACCGCTACCGAGATGTTCCGGATTGCGTTGATCTTGCCGTAGTTGACGGCAATGTTCTTCATCTCAAGCAACATGGCGCGCGCCCCCCAGATAGGCCTCTATCACCGCCGGATGGTTGCGGATTTCCTGCGGTCCGCCCTCGGCCAGAAACTTGCCAAAGCTCATGCAGGTGATGGTGTCGCACAGCCCCATGATCGCCTGCATGTCATGTTCAACGATCAGGATGGTGATCCCGTCCGCCTTCAGCCGTTCCATCAGATCCATCATCTGCCGGGTTTCTTCCGGGTTCATGCCGGTGAACGGCTCGTCCAGCAGGATCACATCCGGATGGCTGGCATAGGCCACCGCCATGCCCAGCGCCCGCTGGTGGCCGTGGCTCAGATCGCCGGCGCGCTCGTGCATCACATGATCCAGGCCGAAGAACTCCAGCGCTTCCCTGGCGCGCGCCTCTGCACCGCTGCGGTCCTCCTTGTCCCAGCCGATGATCGCGGCAAAGATATTGGGGCGGAACGGCATATGGGTGCCAACCAGCGCATTCTCCAGCACCGTCAGCTCAGCAAACAGCGTCGAGTGCTGGAAGGTCCGCACCACCCCGCGCCGCGCAACCTCGTGCATTTGCAGGCCGGAGATATCCTCACCGCGCAGCAGCACCTGGCCCTCGGTCGGTTTGTAGAACCCCGAGATCATGTTGAACGTCGTGGTTTTGCCCGCCCCATTGGGGCCGATCAGACCATGGATCGAACCATGCGCCACCTTGAACGACAGGCTGTCCACCGCTGTCAGGCCGCCAAACCGCATGGTCAGGTCTTTGACCTCAAGAAAATCAGTCATTCTGCCGGCCTCCGTTCCGGCGCGCCGCCAGCGGCACGTCTCTGGGTGAATTTCTGCACGAGGCTTTCCAGCCCATTGGGCAGGAACAGGATCGACAGGATCATGATGGCGCCGTAGATCAGCGGCCGCATCTGCTCGAGGCCCAGCTCACGCAGCACAACCTCGTTGATCACCGTCAGCACAACGCAGCCCAGGATCGGGCCGTAGAATGTCGCGGTGCCGCCAACAATCGCCCAGGTCAGCACATAGACCATCAGATCGATATCAAAGGCGTTGGGGTTAATGGTCCCAATGTAATGCGCCAGCAGAGCGCCCGAGATGCCGGCAAAGCCCGAGGCAATGGCAAAGGCCAGCGTCCGGTAGGCCCGCACATTCACGCCCGAGGCCTGCGCCAGCTTGTCCTGCCAATGCACCGCATGGAAGGTCAGACCAACCGGCGACTTCTCAATCCGCCACAGGATCCACAGGCAGACCGCCACAATGACGCCCGCGAAATAGTAGTAGGACGTCGGTTCAAAGAAATCGAACTGATAGAACCCGACCGAGAAATCCGGCACCGGGTCGATCCCTTTGATCCCCTTGGCGCCGCCAAACGGGTCCCGGAACCGCTTCCACAGCAGGCGGATGATTTCACCGGCTGCAAACGATCCGATCAGGAAATAAAACCCCTTCATCCGGAACAGCGGAAAGGACAGAAGCACTGCAATCAACGCGGCAATACCCCCGCCCAGCAGCATCGAAACCGGCACATAAACACCCAGCTTCTTAGTCAGCAGGGCTGAGGAATAGGCCCCCACCCCCATGATCACCACATGCCCCAGCGACCATTCACCGGTCAGCGTCAGCAGCCGGTAGCTGGCCACCAGCAGAACGTTGATGGTCAGGAACACCAGGATTTCCTGCTGCGAAAAGCTAAGGCCATGCGGCAGGGCGATCAGCGCGGCCAGCGCCGCAATCCATATCAGAAGCTTAGGCACGGTCCGCACTCCCAAACAAGCCGGTGGGCTTCACGATCAGCACAACCAGCATTAAGGACAGGCCAACAATGTCTGCCAGAACGCCATCGTAGAAAGTGGTCACAAACGTATGCACCAGCGCATAGGCGACCGAGGCAACGATGGCGCCTTCCAGCGAACCGACCCCGCCGACGATGATGACGATAAAGGCGGTAACAATCACCGAATGGCCCATATGCGGGTTGACCGAAACCAGCGGTGCGGTCAGCGCCCCGGCAATCCCGGCCAGACCGGCGCCGATGAACATGGCAATCCGCGCGGTCATGGTGATCGAAATCCCTTGCAGCGCCGCCGCTTCAGGGTCCTGGGCTGATGCGCGCAGCGCCCAGCCGAACTTGGTCCGCTTCAGAAAGTACCAAAGCGCCGACAGCAACACGATTGCGGCGATGATCACATAGAGCCGCGCCACCGGCAGCCGCACCTTGTCACTGAACACAATGACTTCTTGCGTCACTGGCGGGATATGCACCATCCGCACGCCGAACCCCATCACCGCCAGCGCCTGCAGGATCATCAGAAACCCGATCGAGGCGACCAGCCCGCCCAAAGGATTGTCCTTCAACGGCCTGAACAGCGTCTTTTCCATCAACAGGCCCAGACAACCCACAAACAACAGGCCTATGGCAACTGCGATAAAGAACGGCACGTGCAGGTCAGCATAAAGCGCCACAATCGCATAAGCGCCCGCCATGAACAGTTCGCCATGGGCAAAGTTGATCACCCCCATGACGCCAAAAATCAGCACAAGCCCCACAGCAACAAGGGAAATATAGCTCGCAGCATACACGGCATTCAGGCCGGTCTGCGCCAGAAGGTCCAGCATTGGATTGTCTCTTTATTCAGTCGGTCTGCGGCGCGGGGATCTGCCCCCCGGCCGCGGGATTGCCTGCCTGAAAGATCAGCTGCGCTGATCCCACATCTGGTCATAGGCCTGCATATGCTTGATCAGCAGATCGCCGTGTTTTGCGTACCAGTCCGGGATCGAACGGAATTCCTTGATCCGGGCCTTGCCGCTCTCAATCGCCACCACAGGCCAGTCGCCAACCAGCGCGTTGTCGATGCCGAACAGCTCGGTGCCCCACCACTCCGCGTCGCCAAAGGCATGCTTGCCCTTGCCCTCTTTCATCGCAGCCGCCACGGCATCCGGACTGGCCGATCCTGCCTTCTCCGCTGCTGCCTTCCACAGGTCCATGATCGAGGCATACTCCCAGCTCACCGCGCCCCATTGGCCCGGGTGGCGGGTGTTGAACTCCTCATAGAACCCATTCGGATCGGTAAAGTTTATGTTGTCGCCATTCAGCGCCGGATCATCGAAATCCGGGAACTGAAAGACAAAACCTTCCATGAACTCTTCCGAGGTCTTGGCGATCATCTGGTCATAGAAATCCGCAGTGCAGGAAATAATCTGCCCCTTGAACCCTTGCTGGAACAGCTGCTCGGCAATGGGATGCACGTAATCACTGTAGCAGGTATCGAGGCAGACAATATCCGGGTCCTTGCTGATCAGACGGGTGACAACCGGCGCAAAATCGGTGGTTGCCGGGTCAAACAGCAGCGGTTCATCCAGCATCTCGATGCCGGCGGCCTCAAACGCCGCCAAATAGGTCGCAACCGAGGGCAGGCCAAGCGCATCATCCTGCGCGCACATCACCGCGGTCTTCAGCTCCGGCTTGTTCTCGGCCAGCCACTCCACCCCGGTCACATTGTAAATC
The DNA here is from genome assembly GCF_021654205.1 of Leisingera sp. MMG026. Lineage (NCBI taxonomy): Bacteria > Pseudomonadati > Pseudomonadota > Alphaproteobacteria > Rhodobacterales > Roseobacteraceae > Leisingera > Leisingera sp. MMG026. The sequence goes on from NZ_JAKFZM010000052.1 coordinate 19,919, forward strand.
GGGTGCACCTCAGCCGGTGCAATCAGCGTGTTGGAATCGGGTGACAAATCCGATGGCAGCAAGGTCGAAAACAACATGCCGGTCTTATCCGCCACCGGCTGCACACCGGGCCAGGTGTCGCCGCCCAGCATCATGATAAAGCTGACGCCGTCCTCCCGGATCAGCTTGGTCGCCCCGGTGCGCGCTTTGGCCGGGTCGTATTCGTTGTCATAAGACACGAACTCGATGTCATAGCTGCCATCGCCCAGTTTAATGCCGCCCGCGGCATTCACCCGCTCAGCCCAGATCTGGCAGCCGTCCAGTCCCGGCTTGCCCCAGGCCGCCACGGCACCGGTCAGCGGCGCCAGAAGACCGATCTTGATGGTGCTGCCTGCCGCCAGCGACGCAGCCGGCAGCCCGGCACTCATCGCGGTAACCGCCGTCGACTTAAGGAACGTCCTCCGGGTCAGCCCCGATTTCACGATCTTGGAAATCATCTTCGTCTCCCATGTTGGACCCGCCTGTTTTTACGGCGGTGTTTTCAGCAGGATGCGGTCGCCGTCTTCGGTGCCCCTTGATTTCAGTTCAACACGACTGAACCAGTTGGGACAAATTGGCCCCATCCCGGGTCAAGGCTAGCAGCGAGTTGGTTCACCGCAAAGAAATTTTCTTTCACACAGGGGACCAAAAAGGCACCAATACAAGACCAATCGCTCGGATATACGGCAAGACAGCCTCTGAAAACGGCACAAAAACATGACCTTGCGGCACATGTTATGCAAACACTCCCTCAACCAATTTATGAACCAATTTTTTTCAGCTTTCTTGCCGCTGAACCCAAGAATCGTTAACCTTAAGACCAATCCCAGCTGTGTCAGAAGGTTGCATTGAGGCCGCCAAAACGGGTAACTGCACATCTGTCACAGCGATCAGGCGCAGGGGATTCCCCCGCCCATCCGGCCCGGAAAAACAGACCATGAGCTCAGCGGAAGACACCACCTCGCAAATCCTGACCACCCATTCGGTTGGCGCCACAGTGCAAGTCGTGATCGACACGCTATTCGCCCGGATCAAGGCTGGCACCTACCCGGTGGACACCCGGCTGCCGTCAGAACGCACCCTGGCCTCGGAACTGGGCGTTGCCCGCAATACTGTGCGCGAGGCACTGGACGTTCTGGCCAGCCAGGACGTAATCCATCGCCGCCCCGGGTCCGGCAGCTTTGTCAAATTCCGCTCTGATCCCAAGCCCGAAACCACTTATTCGTCACTGGCCAAGGAAGTTTCACCGCTGGACCATTTGGTGGTGCGCGGCATCCTGGAACCGGAACTGGTGCGCCTTGCTGTCATCAACATGACCCCGCGGCAGATCGAGGAGCTGGACCAGATCCTTTCGCGCGTCGAGGCTGTGCGCACCGATCCGGGGGAATTCATCGAGGCCGAGGAAGATCTCTACCGCAAAATTGCCGAGGGTACCGGCAACCCGCTGCTGCACTCCTGCTACGAGCTGACAATCGAGGCCTGCCGCCTGTCCTACCGTACTGCGCTGCGACGCCGCCATCTGACGCCGCAGCGGATGCAGGAATACCAGAAACGCTACAACACGCTGTTCAATGCCATCGCCTCCCGCGATGTGGAATCCGCGGTTGAATTCATCAAGCTGCACCTGATCGACGAACAGAATCTACTGCTGCAGGAGGTCTAGGCCCGGCCAGTCTTCCGCCCGCTCAGCCCTTCACTGCGCGTGAGCTGACCTCGCTGCCAGGGGCACCGCTTTCCAGCCGCTGATGCCACAGTTGCCCCAACGCCGCCATTTCGGATTTCAGCAAAGCGGAATGCTGCGCCAGCCAGCCGGGGATAGATTTGAACCCGGCAATCCGCGCCTTGCCTTCCTGGATGGTCACGACAGGCCAATCGCCAACCAAGGCATTGGAAATACCGAAAATATCCTCGCCCCACCATTCTGCATGGCCAAACGCGTGGGTGACATGCCCCAACTGTTTCATCGCCGCCAGCACCGATGGAGGTTCGACTGAACCGGCCTTCTCCACCGCGCTGTGCCAGATGTCGAGGATCGCCACATACTCCCAGCTTACCGCCGACCAGCTGCCTGGGAAACGGCGGTTGTATTCCTCAAAAAACACATGCGGGCGGTTAAAGAAAAACGCCTTTTCCCGCAGCAACGGATCGTCAAAATCCGGAAACTGGAAAACCACGCCCTCCATAAATCCGGGCGACGTCCGTTCCACCAGCTGATCATAGCCATCCATGGTGCAGCTGATAATCTGCCCCTTGAACCCTTTGGAATAGGCATATTCGGTCATCGCATGCACCATCGGCGCATAAGACGAGCACCAGCACAGGACATCGGCGCCGCTCTCCAGCATCGGGTCCACCACCGGCCCCGGATCGCTGGAACCCGCATCATACTGCACCTCGCGCAGGATCGTTTTGCCTGCCGCCTTGAACGCTGCCCGGTAAACCGCCTGTGACGGCATCCCCAGCAGATCCGCCTGGCTGCATAAGGCTACGGTTTTCAAACCGGGTTTATTTTCCGCCAGCCAGGCCACGCCGGTTACATTCTGGATCGGGTGCGCTTCGCTGGGCGCGATCAGATAAGGCGTATCGGGCGACAAATCGGATGGCAGCAGCGTCGAGGTCAGCACCTTGTTGCGCATCAGAAAATCGCGCACCGGTGCAAAGGTATCGCCGCCCAGCATCAGCATAAGCTTCACCTTATGCTTTTGAACCAGTTCCACCGCGCCCTCCAGCGAACGTTCCGGGTCATATCCGCAATCGTAGGAATGGATGCGGATCGGGTAGCGGCGGCCGCCAATCAGCACCCCGCCGGCCTTGTTCAACCCGTCTTCCCAGATCCGGCAGCCGTTCAGTCCTGGCAGCCCCCAGCTCTCCACCCGGCCCGAAAGCGGGCCAAGAAAGCCGATATTCACTGATTCTGTCATTCCCACCGACAGCCGCGGCAGCGCCGCGCGGGCCGTCAGCTGGTGTACAAAACTGGTCGTCTTCATGGCTTGAATCCTAACAACAATTCTCTGCCCCGCCAGTCCAATCAGTGAAAAATCTTATTCCCTCCGTGAAAATATGTTGACTCTGTGGTGCAATTTTGGACCTAATTGGATCAGACCAAAAGAACCAAACCAAAATATTGGTCCGTACCAATGGGAGAGCCACATGACAAAGAAACGTATCGCCATCATCGGCGCCGGCCCCTCCGGCCTGGCCCAGCTGCGCGCATTCCAGTCCGCCGCCAACAAGGGCGAAGAAATCCCTGAGATCGTCTGCTTTGAAAAGCAGGACAACTGGGGCGGACTGTGGAACTACACCTGGCGCACCGGCCTGGATGATAACGGCGAACCGGTGCATTGCTCGATGTACCGCTACCTGTGGTCCAACGGGCCAAAGGAAGGCCTGGAATTTGCCGACTATTCCTTTGAGGAGCATTTCGGCAAACAAATCGCATCCTACCCGCCGCGCGCCGTGCTGTTCGACTACATCAAAGGCCGGGTGGAAAAAGCAGACGTGCGCAAGTGGATCCGCTTCAACTCACCGATCCGCTGGGTCGAATATAATGAGGACGCGGGCAATTTCACCGTCACCGTGCACGACCACGCCAAGGACAGCACTTACAAGGAAGACTTCGATCACGTTATCTGTGCCTCAGGCCATTTTTCGACCCCGAACGTGCCGTTCTATCCGGGTTTTGACACCTTCAACGGCCGCGTGCTGCACGCCCATGACTTCCGCGATGCGCGGGAATTCAAGGGCAAGGACATCCTGATCCTCGGCGCCTCTTACTCGGCCGAAGACATCGGCTCGCAGTGCTGGAAATACGGCGCCAAGTCGATCACAACCTCCTACCGCTCTGCGCCGATGGGCTTCAAATGGCCGGACAACTGGGACGAGGTTCCGGCGCTGGAGTCGGTCGACGGCAACACCGCAACCTTCGCGGACGGCACCCAAAAGGAAGTTGACGCGATCATCCTTTGCACCGGCTACAAGCATTTCTTCAGCTTCCTGCCGGACGATCTGCGCTTGAAAACCGCCAACCGCCTTGCCTCGGCTGACCTCTATAAGGGTGTGGTTTTTGCCCATAACCCCAAGATGTTCTATCTGGGTATGCAGGATCAGTGGTTCACTTTCAACATGTTCGACGCCCAGGCCTGGTGGGTCCGCGATGCGATCATGGGCAAGATCGAAGTCCCCGCGGACAAGGCAACCCTGCTGGCCGACGTGAAGGAGCGTGAAGCGCGCGAAGAGGCCTCGGATGACGTCAAATACGCGATCAAATACCAGGGCGACTACGTGCTGGAGCTGATCGAAGAAACCGACTACCCGACCTTCGACGTGGGCGGCGCATGCCAGGCGTTCTATGAATGGAAGGGCCACAAGGCCGAAGACATCATGGCCTTCCGCAATAATTCCTACAAATCGGTCATCACCGGCACCATGGCGCCTGTCCACCACACCCCGTGGAAAGACGCCCTGGACGACTCGCTGGAGGCCTACCTGCAGAACTAGGATCTGCCTGCTTTGGCAGATCCGCCTGCGCCGTTTTCCTTCCTGGGCGGCGCAGGCACCTTTCGCCGCTGTGCGAATCCCTCTTCGCAAGCTAATATCCACCTTATGCAGCGCGATAACACCATGACACTTGGCTTCCTGATTTTCCCGGGCTTTCCAATGGCCTGCCTGACCTCGGCTATCGAGCCTTTGCGGGCGGCGAATGAAATTGCCGGCACTGAAACCTTTCACTGGAAACTGGTCTCGGAAACCGGCGCCAGCGTGAACGCCTCTGCCAATGTGGCCTTTCAGCCTGATTGCGCTCTGGATCAGGCCGAGGACATCGACACGCTGTTTCTGCTGTCCAGTCCGCAAGGCAAGTTTGAGGACCCCAAAGGCTCCAACGGCAAGCTCCGCCACCTGGCCCGCCACGGCACCACCATGGGTGCGGTGTCAGGCGGGGTGTTCCCGCTCGCGCGTTCCGGCCTGCTCGACGGGCACAGCTGCTCGGTCCACTGGTGCTACAAGGCCGCCTTCAGCGCCGAATTCCCATCGCTTGCCACCGTCGACGATGTAATTGTTCTGGACCGCCGCCGCTTTACCGCCAGCGGTGCTGCGGCAATGTTCGACCTCTCGCTCAAACTGATTGAGCAGACCATGGGCGACGCGGTGATGACCGAAGTTGCCTGCTGGTTTCAGCACCCGATGGTCCGGGCCGAGGGCGTGCGTCAGAAGATCCCCGCCTTTAAGACCGACAGCACCGCCGACAGCCTGCCGCCGCCAGTGGCCAAGGCGGTGGAGCTTTTTGCCGACAATCTGGAGCATCCGGTGTCGATCCGCGACGCAGCCAGCGAAATCGGCGTCTCCCCGCGGCAGCTGGAACGCAGCTTCAAATCCGCCACCGGGCAAAGCCCCGCAATCTATTACCGCACACTGCGGATGAACGCGGCACGGCAGCTGGTAATGTACTCCCGGGATTCCATTACCTCGATCGCCAATGCAGTTGGCTATGCCACCTCCTCAACCCTATCGCAGCACTACCGCGACAGTTTTGGCGTCACCCCGCAGGAAGAGCGCCGCAAGGTGAACCTGTTCCGGGTCCAGGACAACCGCCCGATTCCGTCAGCCTAGCACGCCCATAATGTCTCTTGGGGCAACACATAGGTTGGCCGGGCTTTCGCTGCCAATTGCATTGGCTTTTCTCAGAACAACACCTGCACACCACCTGGATCCAGTTGTGCCGCAAGCGGCTGAGCGGCCAACTCCAAGGGCTCGTCCACTGCGGGTTCAGCAAGAACCTCTCCGGGGAAAACCGGCTGGGCTGCCAGTTGGACACCCAGCCCCAATGGCAAAGGAAGTCCCCCTAATCCCAGATCAAGATCCAGCACGATCCCATTTTCGGGAACCACATTTACATCAAAACTGCTGGACGACGTCTCGACCTCTCCATCCGGTGCTTGCAGCGTAGTTTCGACATTGATCGTAGCGGGCCCCAAGTCCCCGGATGCCGGCGCAATTGTCAATTGGGACAAATCCCAGCCCGTGACATCCAGCTCCCCTCCGGCAGGGATGCCCGCATTCCCATCCGAACTGATCACCCAATTGTCCGGAACATCGGTCAGTTTGACCGCAAGCAATGCGGACGTTCCGGTGTCGATGTCCACGATGAACCCCGCATCATCATCATCTTCGATGGTACCGGCCGGGCTGGGCGTCACCAGGCTGAAATCTGTCTCTCCAGGCCCGCGCCACTCCAGAGTCATCTCTGCGTCGCCATTCAGGTCGAGGTGATGAATGACGATTTCATGCTCACCTGCGCCCATGTTGCAGGCTCCGATCTGCACGGTTGCAAGTCCCTCAACCGCATTGATAACCACAGGACCCCCATCGATCCACATGACAACGGTATCACCGCTGGTCAGCCGAAACTCATAGTTGCCCGGATCATCAACTTGGATACGACCGGTGACCCGGGTCGCAAACACATCGGTTGATGCTACATCAAAAAACGAAAACGGGGTGCTCGGGAAATCAATGGTCTCTGTATAGAAATCCCCTAGCGGATCACTGCCAAAATCGACACCCAGGATACCTAACACCCCATCCGCAACTGCGATCTGTTCCACATGGAAACTGGTGCTCACTGTCACAGCAGCCGGCGGGACAGCA
>NZ_JAKFZM010000053.1:0-24035 GCF_021654205.1 Leisingera sp. MMG026
CGAAGCCGAAGCCGAAGCCGAAGAAACCATCGCCGCTGTGCTGGAAACCGCAAGCGAAAATGCGCAGGCCGCAGAGGACAGCACCCCCGAAGTCGAACTGCTCGAAGTCAATGAAGCCGCTGCCGATGAGGTTACCCCCCCCAAGGAAGCAAAGGCCGAAGCCGCCCCGCGCACCGGAAAAGACGTCGGCGAAGACACCGTGCCGGCCGCAGACAGTATCGCCGCCAAACTGCAGCGCATCCGTGCTGTGGTGGCACAGACCCCGGACGAAGACTTCACCGAAGACGAGCATGCCGACGACGTTCTGGAAAGCGCCGCCGAGGACATCTCCAACGCGCTGCTGGAAGATGACGCCGACGGCGCACAGGGCTTTGATGATGAAGACAACGATGCAATCGCCAAGGCACTGGACCGCCTGGACCTGAACACCGGGGCCGCCTCTGCAAGCGATGCCCCGGCACAAGACAGCGACAGCCTGTTTGCCGGCCTGCAGGATAAAGACAAGGCGCCGGCTGCTGCGGACGCCAGCGAAACCACAGACAGCCACGGCGCCGAAAACCTCCTGGCCGGCAACGCCGAAGACGAAGCTGCCGCTGCCAAACCTGCCCCCGCCCGTCCGGCGCGGGTGCGCATCACCAAGGTGAAACGCGCCGACTTTGACAAGGCCGTCGCGTCCGGCCGGCTGGAGGAATCCAAAGCCAGCGAAGATCCCGCGCCCGGGCAGCCGCCGCTGTCACAGGAAGACGAAGCCGACCTGATGCGCGAACTGGCTGAGGTGGAGGCCGAGATCCTGGCCGCGTCCGAAGATCAGGACGCCGGGGATTCTCCGGCCCTGTCCACGGCCCAGTCCACGGCCCAATCCGCAGCAGCCAGCCTGGCGGACAGCGATGTCTCCCGGCTGATGGCCGCCGCCGACGAAAAACTCGAGGACCCTGACACCGCCTCTTCCCGCGAGGCTTACAGCCAGCTGCGCGCCGCTGTCGCCGCCACCAAGGCCGAAGGCTCTGCCGCCGGCACCACCGGCAGCGATGGCGCCAAGCCTTACCGCGAAGACCTGGCCAGCGTGGTCCGCCCGCGCCGCCCGGAGTCCCGCCCGAACGCCTCGGAACGTCCGTCCGGCCCGGCCTCCCGCCCGGCCCCGCTGAAACTGGTGGCTGAACAGCGCATTAACGAAGGCAGCACACCGCAGCAGCCGGTGCGCCCGCGCCGGGTCTCGGCTGCGGTTCTGGGCGACGAAACCGAAGGCAGCAGCGGTTTTGCCTCCTACGCCGCCGAACGCGGCGCCGCCGAACTGCATGAGCTGCTGGAAGCGGCCGCCGCCTACATGAGCTTTGTCGAAGGCCGCGACCACTTCTCGCGCCCGCAACTGATGAACAAGGTGCGCAGCGCCGGCAGCAGTGACTTCAACCGCGAAGACGGGCTGCGTTCTTTCGGCCAGCTCTTGCGCGACGGCAAGATCGAACGCTCCGGCAGCGGCCAGTTCACCGCCTCCGGCGACATCGGCTTCAAGCCCGGCAAACGCGCCGCAGGCTGAACGCCCCGGCGACCGGACCAAAAAAGGCGGCCATTGCGGGCCGCCTTTTCATTTTCCGAACCAGATCCTGCTTCATCTTTGCCGAAATACTCCGGGGTGAATGCGCCACAGGCGCAGAGGGGCAGCGCCCCTCTTCTTTCAAGCCTGCCCCTCACCTTATTCCTGTTCCGCGCCCGGATCTTCCTTGCCGACACCGCGGAACACAAACTTAAACGGCAGCACCCAGACAACCCCCAGCGCCACATAAATCAGCAGCTCCAGCCACAACGGCGGCCGGTCCAGCATATTCATCACCGTGACAGCAGCCACGATGTAAACCGGCATCCCGACCAGCAGGATCACCAGTGCCCAGCGCCGCCGGGCCTTATAGCTCAGGCCTTTTTCCTCAGCCATCAGTCGGCAAAGGGATCGGTCACCAGAATGGTGTCGTCCCGCTCCGGGCTGGTGGACAGCAATGCCACCGGGCAGTCAATCAGCTCTTCCACCCGTTTCACATATTTGATCGCATTGGCCGGCAGGTCATTCCAGCTGCGCGCGCCTTCGGTGCTTTCGCTCCAGCCCGGCATTTCCTCGTAAACCGGCGTGCAGCGGGCCTGGCTGTCGGCAGCCGTCGGCAAGTAATCCAGGCGCTCGCCGTCCAGATCATAGCCCACACAGATCTTCAGGGTCTCGAACCCGTCCAGCACATCCAGCTTGGTCAGCGAAATACCGTTGATGCCGGAGGTGGCGCAGGTCTGGCGCACCAGACAGGCATCAAACCAGCCGCAACGGCGTTGGCGGCCGGTGGTGGTGCCGAACTCATGGCCGCGCTCACCCAGACGCTGGCCGTCCGCATCCGGCGTGCCATCGGCCTGCAACAGCTCAGTCGGGAACGGGCCTTCGCCAACCCGTGTGGTATAGGCCTTCACAATGCCCAGCACATAATCGATCGAGCCGGGGCCGATGCCCACACCAGTTGCCGCCTGGCCTGCAATCACATTCGACGAGGTCACAAACGGATAGGTGCCGAAATCAATGTCCAGCAACGCACCCTGCGCGCCTTCAAAAAGGATCCGCTTGCCCGACTTGCGCTTCTCGTTCAGCACCTTCCAGACCGGCGCCGCATAGGGCAGGATCTTCGGTGCGATCTCTTTCAGCTGTTCAATCAGCGCGTCGCGGTCAACTGCGTCAACACCCAGCCCCTTGCGCAGCGGATCATGATGCTGCAGCGCACGGTCAACGCGGGCGATCAGTGTCGCCTCATCCGCCAGATCGGCGACGCGGATCGCCCGTCGGCCCACTTTATCTTCGTAACACGGGCCAATACCGCGGCCGGTGGTGCCGATCTTGGTGCCTTTCGAGGCCGCCTCTTCACGCGCCCGGTCCAATTCGCCATGCAGCGGCAGGATCAGCGGCGTGTTTTCCGCGACCATCAGCGTTTCCGGGGTGATCTCAACACCCTGCGCCTGGACCGTGGCGATCTCTTTCATCAGGTGCCAGGGATCCAGCACCACACCGTTGCCAATGACCGACAGCTTGCCGCCGCGCACCACGCCCGAAGGCAGCGCGTGCAGCTTGTAAACCTTGCCGTCAATGACCAGCGTATGGCCGGCGTTATGGCCGCCCTGGAAGCGCGCGATCACGTCTGCACGCTCGCTCAGCCAATCCACGATCTTGCCTTTCCCTTCGTCGCCCCACTGGGCGCCGACTACGACGACATTGGCCATATCCGGTCCTTTACAGTCTTGGTTCAAACCCACGCTCATATAGCGATGCTGCGCCGGCAGGGGAACCGCAAATTCGCCGCAGTCAGACGCTAATTCACGGTGCGCGGCCCTCTCTCCGCCGCAAAACCCGTTCTCAGCCGGGCAGAGCCCGTCCGCGGGCTGGCGGCGGAACAGACCTGAAAGGCAGTTTATCGTGCCGGATCTGCAAGAGTTCAGTTGGCGGGCTTACCTGTCAAAAGAGCCCGCCCGATGGGACGGACGGGCACTGTCCGGCAGCGCCGCCATCCTTAACCGGATCAGCGCTCAGACCAGCGAAAGAAGAAACCTGAACCGCCCGGCCGGTCGGACGGTCCTGGCGGCCGAACCTGCTGCGCGGTCAATCGCTTAGCCGCACCGGTTCCCCATGCGGAGTCGCCAGATAGGCCGCTTCCCAGCGGCTGCGCATCACCTCGGCCTCCGCGCGCGATGCCGCCCCCTCCTCGGCCAGGAACATCTCCAGTGTCTCCAGCCAGGCGCGAAAATAATCCTCACCGCCATCCAGCTCACGGCTAAGGCCGTGGCGTCGCAAAGTGGCCGAGAACCGCTCGACCCACACGCCCCAGGTAAACCGCCCGGCTTCGTTCAGATGCACCGTCAGTGCAAAGACCTGCGCATGCCAAGGCTCGGCAAAGACCGGCTCCGGCGCGGCCACCTCAGAACACCCGCTCATAGTGGCTCCAGATAGCTTTGCCACAGGTCCAGCACCACCTCGTCCTCGGGATGTTCGGGATGCGCCCACAATATGCGCGCCGAAAACCGCACCGCATACAGCGGCTCCGGTGCTTCGCCCAATCCATGCGCGTTGCTGTCCGGCAGCACATGGGTGCCATGCAACCGCAGGACATAGCCATGCGCCCCTGCGGCATATTGCGGCAGCCGCGTGTGGCCGCCATCGACCAGCGCGTTGTCAGCAGGGATTCGCACCCGCACCGCCTGCCCCGGATGAAACCGCGGCTTCGGCCCGCCCTCACGGGTGGCTGGACCGCCCTTGGCCAAGGCCCCTGCCACCGCATCCGCCTTCAGCGCCCGCTCTGCCAGCGCATGCAGTCCGGCAGCACCCTGGCCCTGCAGGTCTTCGCGCGTCAGCACGCCTTTCTCCACCAGCAGATCCGCCAGCGCCGAGATCCATTTCTCGTAATAGGAAAACCGCGTGTAATCCTTCGGCGGCAGCTTCTCCCGCGCATGGCGGGAGGTGTCGATATTCCACTGCCCCAGCGCGCCGCAGGCCAACGTCACCGCCAGGGCGCGGGCATGCCAGTCCTCGGCAAAAACCGTCGCGTCCTCGGCTTCCGGCACTACCGGTCCGTCACCGAATCGCCCGCCCATGTCATGCACCCGGGTCATGCCGGCGCCTCCCCCGGCTGCCGTGCCAGGCCGGTGCCGATCATGCTGTCGCGGGTCACCAGCGCCGCCAGATCCTCTGCGCTCAAACCCTCAGTGCCTTCAGGCCGCATCGGCAGCACCAGATAGCGGACCTCAGCCGTCGAATCCCAGACCCGCACCGCGGTCCCCTCAGGCAGGGCCACGCCGAAATCCGCCAGAACTTTCCGCGGTTCGCGCACCGCGCGGGCGCGATAGGCGTCGGACTTATACCAGCCCGGCGGCATACCCAGCAAAGGCCACGGGTAGCAGCTGCACAGCGTACAAACGACCATATTGTGCTGCAGGGCCGTATTCTCCACCACCACCATATGCTCGCCCTGGCGGCCATAAAACCCAAGGTCCGCCAGCACCGGATCAGCATCCGCCAGCAGTGCTGCCTTGAACTCCGGATCGCTCCAGGCGCGCGCCACCACAAGGGCGCCGTTCTGCGGGCCGATCCTGTTTTGATAGGTATCAATGATCTCCTCCAGCGCGGCGGGATCAATCAGCCCCTTCTGAATGAGAATCGATTCCAGCGCCTTGACCCGCAAAGCAGGGTCAGGCGGCAAAAGGGCATGCGGGTGGTCGGGGTGATCATGAGGCATACCCCATGCTGCGCCGCTGCAGGAGGTCTGTCCAGTCATGTTTCATGATGCAAACATTCATGTTGCGTGACGTCCGGGACGGTTCGCGGCAGGGGCTGCAACTCCGCCCTTGCCCCCCCGGTCAATCTTGCCTATTTACCGCCCGATACTCAGCCAACCGCCGCAGGGGCCCATGGAAAACGTTGTTCTCATCATCCATCTTCTTTTGGCTCTCGGCCTGATTGCAGTTGTTCTGCTGCAGCGCTCCGAAGGCGGCGGCCTTGGCATGGGCGGCGGCGGCGGCGGTGCTGTCTCCGGCCGCGCGGCAGCTACAGCGCTTAGCCGGCTGACCTGGATCCTGGCCATCGCCTTTATCTGCACCTCGATCACCCTGACCATCATGGCCGCGCAGAAATCCGCAGGCGCCTCGGTCACCGACCGTCTGGCCGTGCCGCAGGCCGAAGACCAGGGCGATGCTCCGGCAGCCCCGTTGGGCAGCGATCTTCTGCCGCCTTCTGAGGGCGACAACGCTCCGCTGGTTCCCAGCGCAGACTGACACACTACACCTTGAGAGGGTTTTAGGAACCGCAACAGCATCTTGCGGTTCCCTTGCGTTGTTTGCGCGAATCCTTTATATATGAAGTCCCGTGATGCTGCGGTTTTTGGGGTGATTCCAATCACCGCCGGGCAGCTGAAATCTGACTTCTCACGGGGGCAGCCGATTACATATGGCGCGTTTTATCTTCATCACCGGCGGTGTTGTTTCATCCTTGGGCAAAGGCCTGGCTTCGGCTGCGCTTGGCGCCCTTCTGCAGGCGCGGGGCTACTCGGTCCGCCTGCGCAAGCTGGACCCCTATCTGAACGTCGATCCGGGCACCATGAGCCCGTTTGAACACGGCGAAGTCTTTGTCACCGACGATGGCGCCGAGACCGACCTGGACCTGGGCCATTACGAGCGGTTCACCGGGGTGCCCGCGCGCAAGACCGACTCGATCTCCTCGGGGCGGATCTACACCAACGTGCTGGAGAAAGAGCGCCGCGGCGATTACCTGGGCAAGACCATTCAGGTCATTCCCCACGTCACCAACGAGATCAAGGATTTCATCTCGATCGGCGAGGATGAAGTCGACTTCATGCTCTGTGAAATCGGCGGCACCGTCGGCGACATCGAAGGACTGCCGTTCTTTGAAGCGATCCGCCAGTTCGCCCAGGACAAGCCGCGCGGCCAGTGCCTGTTTATGCATTTGACCCTGCTGCCCTATATCAAGGCCAGCGGCGAGCTGAAGACCAAACCGACCCAGCACTCGGTCAAGGAGCTGCGCTCGATCGGCCTGGCGCCGGACATCCTGGTTTGCCGCTCTGAAGGCCCGATACCGAAGAAAGAGCGCGAGAAGCTGGCGCTGTTCTGCAACGTGCGCCCGGATTCGGTGATTGCTGCGCAGGATCTGAAATCCATTTACGAGGCACCGCTGGCCTATCACCGCGAAGGCATGGATCAGGCGGTTCTGGATGCATTCGGCATCTCCCCTGCTCCGAAACCGAACCTGGCCCGCTGGGAAGATGTGGCCGACCGCATCTATAACCCCGAAGGCGAAGTGAAGGTGGCCATTGTCGGCAAATACACCCAGCTGGAAGACGCCTATAAATCCATCGCCGAGGCGCTGACCCACGGCGGCATGTCGAACCGGGTGAAGGTGAAGATCGAATGGGTCGACGCCGAGCTGTTCGACAAGGAAGACGCCGCCCCCTATCTGCAGGGCTACCACGCGATCCTGGTCCCCGGCGGCTTTGGCGAGCGCGGCACCGAGGGCAAGATCAAGGCGGCGCAATATGCGCGCGAAAACGACGTCCCCTACCTGGGCATCTGCCTCGGCATGCAGATGGCGGTGATCGAAGCTGCGCGCAATGTGGCGGGCATCACCGCGGCGGGTTCGGAAGAGTTCGACCATGAGGCCGGCAAGAAACGGTTTGAACCGGTGGTCTATCACCTGAAGGAATGGGTGCAGGGCAACCACAAGATCAGCCGCAAGGCGGATGACGACAAGGGCGGCACCATGCGCCTGGGCGCCTATGACGCGGCGCTGACCGAAGGTTCCAAGGTCGCCGCCGCCTATGGCAGCACCCACATCGAGGAACGCCACCGCCACCGCTATGAGGTGGACATCAAATACCGCGAAAAGCTGGAAGAATGCGGGCTGAACTTCTCGGGCATGTCGCCCGACGGCCGCCTGCCGGAGATCGTGGAATGGAAGGACCACCCGTGGTTCATCGGCGTGCAGTTCCACCCGGAGCTGAAATCCAAACCCTTTGCGCCGCACCCGCTGTTTGACGATTTCGTCCGCGCAGCCAAAGACACCTCGCGTCTGGTCTGAGCTGTTGTGCGGCAGGCGGGTGTTCTCCCGCCCGCTGCCTGGCTCACGGCACATGAGCCGCACCCGTTGGGCCCTGCGCCGCTGCGCGGCGCAGGGAGAAACCGGAAAAAGGCGGGCCAATGGCCCGCCTTTTGCATTTTAACTGGTTGGTTTCAGGTTGGTTTCTGGCCGGGTTCAGAACCCGTGCATCCGCTTGGCCCATTGATAAGCCACTACCAGCCCCTTCATCCGCGGCAGCATCACCAGCGAGGCCCCCACCGTGATCACCGACATGATGATCGCCAAGGTCCAGGGATCCGGACGCAACTGGGTATAAACAATGTGCAGCGCAAAGCCGAGAATGTGGCCAACCACCAGAATGGTCAGATAGGCCGGCCCGTCATCAGCGCGCTGATGGTGCAGCTCCTGGCCGCATTCGCTGCAGCTGTCGTTCACCTTGAGATAACTGTGCAAGAGCTTGCCCTCGCCGCAGTTCGGGCAGCGCAGCCGCAGCCCCTTCAGCAAGGCGGGTTTCATCTCCCGCTGGTCCTGTTGCAAAACATCCATCCCAGTCATCGCACGTCTCCTTGGGGTTTGCGGCCTGATACTGCGATTCCGGGATTGATTGCAATCAATTTGCAAACATCGATATTGCATTTATTGACGCAGTCAATCATTGAACCAATCAATGATGGAACAATCACCCCAGGAGATTCCGCCGATGAAGCAGTGGACCCCGGCCCGTCTGGCCAATGCAAAGCCCCGCTATCTGGAGCTGGCCGAGGCGATCAAATCCGACATCGACACCGGCGTGCTGTCCCCCGGCGACCGGCTGCCGCCGCAGCGGCGGGTGGCGCAGGATCTGGGGGTGGATTTCTCAACCGTGTCGCGCGGCTATGCCGAGGCGGTGCGGCGCGGCTATATCGAAAGCTTTGTGGGCCGCGGCACCTTTGTGAAGGCGCCGGACGCGCTGCCGGCACGCCCCGATCCGCGCCGGGCTCTGGAAGAAGACCCGATGATGAACATGCCGCCGGAGCCGGATGACCCGGCCTTGCTGGCGCGGATGCAAAAGGGGCTGGAGCATGTCTCGGCCAACCTGCTGCCGCTGTTGCGCTATCAATCGGTCACCGGCAGCCCGCAGGACCGGGCCATTGCGGCGGATTGGATGCAGGCAAACGGCCTGCCCTGCGCACCCGAGCGGCTGGCGGTCACGCCGGGTTCTCATGCCAGTCTTTATGCAATTCTGACGGTGCTGTGCGAGCCGGGTTCAACCGTGTTGTGCGAGGATGTGACCTATCCCGGGCTGCGCTCAATTGCGGCGCGGCTGGGGATCCGGCTGATCGGTCTGGCCGGCGACCGTGACGGCATCCTGCCGGAGGCGCTGGAAAAAGCGGTCACCGACCACTGGCCGGCAGCGCTGTACCTGAACCCGACGCTGCAGAACCCGACCACCCGCACCATGCCCAGCCACCGGCGCCAGGAGGTGGCGGCCGTGCTGCAAAAACATGATCTGCCGCTGATCGAAGACGACGCCTATTGCTTCGTTGCCGAGGATGCTCCTGCCGCCATCAGCAGCCTGATCCCGGATCTGGGTTGGCATATCGCGGGCCTGTCCAAGTGTTTCGGCGCCGGGTTGCGGCTGGCCTATACCACGGTGCCCAAACGCAGCCTGATGGGGCAGTTCTCACAAGCAATGCGGTCGATGCATGTGATGGTGTCGCCGCTGAACCTGGCACTTCTGGGCCGCTGGATTGAGGATGGCACCGCGGCGGAAATCCAGGGTTTCGTGCGCAAGGCCGCAGCAGTGCGGCAGGCGCTGGCGGCTGAGGTGCTGCAGGAATGCTTTACCATTGCGGATCCACTGGCGTTCAACCTGTGGCTTACCCTGCCCCGCGGCACCAGCCGGGCCGAGGTAATGGGCCGCATGGCAGGCCGCCAGATCGGCATCATGCCAAGCGATGCTTTCACCGTGACCGGCCTGCCCGAGGAAGCAGTAAGGGTCTGCCTGGGCGGCCCCATTGCATTGGGCGAATTGCACGAGGATCTGATTGCGCTGAATGACGCAGTCACCCGCAAGGACTGGCTGGGTTGAGCTGCGGCTGGTAGGATACCGGCAGAAAACACGAGGCCGCCCATGATCCGCGCATTCCGCAATCTGATTGAACGGCAGCTGGCCAAGGCCCAGGCCGAAGGGCAGCTGCAGGGGCTGGCGGGCCAAGGCAAACCCTTGCCCGACCGCAGCGGCGAGGCGCATGTGGATGCAGGCCTGGCGGCAGGAATGCGGATCATGGCGCAGGCCGGCGTGGTGCCGGAGGAATTCACATTGAAAGAACAGCTGGCCGCGGCCCGCAAGGGTTATGCGGCTCTGACGGATGCGGCGGCACGCAAGGCGGCGATGGCGCGGATCTCGGATCTGGAAATGCGCTATAATATGGCGCGGGATGCGCGGAAATCCTTCTTCCGTTAGCGCAACACCCCGTTGTTTCCCGGCAGATTCGCGGTATAGACAGCGCCAAGACAGACCATTCCCAAGAAGAGTGACGCATCATGGCCAAAGACGCTTCCGTTCATCAGGAACAACTCGACCGTATCGCAGCCGGCAAAGGCTTCATTGCCGCGCTGGACCAATCCGGCGGCTCGACCCCGAAGGCGCTGGCGCTTTATGGCGTGACCGAGGACGCCTATTCCGGCGATGACGAGATGTTCGCCGAAATCCACAAGATGCGCACCCGCATCATCACCTCGCCGAGCTTTGGCAAGGAGCGTATCCTGGGTGCGATCCTGTTCGAGAAAACCATGGACGGCGAGATTGACGGCAAGCCGACCGCGGACTTCCTGTGGGGCAACTGCGGCGTGGTGCCGTTCCTGAAAGTGGACAAGGGCCTGGCCGATGAGGCCAATGGCGTGCAGATGATGAAGCCGATGCCGGAGTTGGACGCCCTGCTGGCGCGCGCCGGTGAGAAGGGCATCTTCGGCACCAAGATGCGCTCGGTCGTCAAGGAAGCCAATGCGACAGGCATCAAGGCGGTTGTCGCCCAGCAGTTCGAAGTAGGCCAGCAGATCGTGGCCGCCGGCCTGGTGCCGATCATCGAGCCGGAAGTGGACATCAACTCGGCCACCAAAGCCGAGGCCGAAGATGTCCTGAAGGCAGAGATCAAGGCGCAACTGGACGCCCTGCCCGAAGGCACCAAAGTGGCGCTGAAGCTGACCATCCCGTCCAAGGCGGGCCTCTATGATGATCTGGCAGATCACTCCAATGTGGTGCGGGTTGTGGCGCTGTCGGGCGGCTATACCACCGATGACGCCTGTGCGCGCCTGTCGCAGAACGCCAAGATGATCGCCTCCTTCAGCCGCGCGCTGACCGAGAGGCTGAGCGTGTCGATGACCGATGCGGAATATGACGCTGCATTGGGCGCAAATATCGCCAAAATCTACGACGCGTCGCTGTAAGCAGGGCGCAGACCTGTTGAATAGAAAGCCGCGCCTGCACCGGGCGCGGCTTTTTTCATGGACGGCTTTTAGGATCTGCGGCCCAAAGGCCGGTATCACTGGACCCGCGTCGTTGGGCCGGTATCACCGGGGCCGGCAGGTCAGAGACCCGTGCGCCCGGCGCAGCAGACCGCCAGCACCAGCCCGGCGCCGCTGAGGAAGGGCAGCCAGAAAAACCGCAATGCAGTCAGGGTGAACCAGCCCGGCTGATCCTCGGCCGGCTGGCCTGCGCCACCGAGCCAGGCCCAGAACACCAGCGCCGAGGCCGAGATCATCACCCCGCTGAAGGCGAGCAGCCAACGGGCCGAGCTAGGCATTGCGGCCTCCGCCGCCGGGGGCCTGCGGCTGGCGGCGAGCCATCCGCTCACGCTGCCTCGGTCAGCGACGGGTGCAGGCCGGTGCAGCTGACCTTGTTTTCATTGACCGCCAGGTAACGCTGCGCCTCCTCGCGGTTTCCAAAGCACAGGGCCTCGTCATAAAAATAGGTGATCCGGTCACCGGTCCGGGACAGCAGGGCGCCGCTTTCGAACAGAATAAACCACTTCTTACGCACCAGTTGCATCAGCCTCACTCCTTTCTGAAGCCCGGCTGCAGCGCACTTCCTGCGCCAGCCGGTTCTACTGCATTTCATCAGGGTGCAAACACCCATCCGGCGCCCGTGCGAGCGTTCCGGCGGCAGGTTTCCAATTGATGGATTGGCCTGTTTTGCGCCCTGATGAAGGCAGAATTCGCCCGCAAATATTGCCAAATGGTTAACGGGCGTTTCTGTTGATTTTGCGCGGCATTTTTCTGCCGGCGGGCGGCGGTTTCCCGCTGGCATAGGCGGATTTTCGGAAAAATTGGCGAAAAACCGCTGTTGCAGTTTTCAAAGACCCGCCGGCGGCAAAGCGCCCGTTCCGGACGCTGCCTCCGGCGGGGATTTTCACAGCCGGAAGAAGCTGTTGGAATTCCGGTTCAGCACCACGCGGGCGGCGGCACGGGGCGGAGAAGAAGCCTCTCTGGCAGGGCTCAGCCGAAATCCGGCGGGCGCTTTTGCAGCTGCGCCGCGACGGCCTCCATCTGATCCGGCTTGCCGATCAGGTCCAGCTGTCCGGCGCTTTCGGCCAGCAGCACATCCGCCTGGGCGGCACCGCTTTCGGCATAAGCGATCATGCGCTTGGCAGCGCGGATGGCGGAGGGGCTTTTTGCTGCAATGACGGTGGCCAGTTCCTGGGCGCGGGTAAGCGGGCTGTCTGCCAGTTCGCTCACCAGCCCCCAGTCCAGCGCCTGCGGCGCGGCGATTTTTTCAGCCGTGTAAGTGAGCCGGCGCAAAACGTCCGAACGCAGCAGCCGCGGCAGCAGCGCCATGCCGCCCATGTCCGGGATCAGCCCCCATTTCATCTCCATCACCGACAGCTGCGCCTCGGGGTGGGCAATGCGGATGTCGGCACCCAGCGCGATCTGCAAGCCGCCGCCGAAACAGGCACCGTGAATGGCCGCGATCACCGGCACCGGCATCCGGCGCCAGACCATCGCCACCTCCTGGAACGCGTTGGCGTCGTGGTGGGTGCGCTCCATCACCAGGGTGCTGAGGTCACGCTGCGCAAATCCGGCCAGAGCGGCCATGTCGAGGCCGGCGCAAAAGCTGTTGCCGCTGCCTGCCAGCACCACAGCGCGGGCGTCCGATTCCGCCACCTCCTGCCCGGCGGCGATGATTGCCTCGATCATCTCCTCGTCCAGGGCGTTGTGCTTGTCCGGGCGGGCAAGCGTGACATAGGCGATGTGGTCCTTGTAGCCGGTGGTGACTCTGGCCATGACGTATTCCCCGTTTCTGGTTTGCCGCCAGCCTGCCCCGGCAGCGGATGGGATGCCAGTCCAACGTGGGGGAAGGGTCAGGGTTGCAGCGGCAGACGGGCGAACCAGGGCGAGTCGAGTGTCATCACATAAAGCTGCCCGCCTGCCAGCTTGCCGCCGGTGGTGACGCCAAGGCGCCCGTCCGGGTCCTGCAGCGTGCGTAAGGTTTTGCCCTGCCCGTCGAGCTGCATCAGCATGCCGCGATGCACCGGCGCCGGGCGCACAATCGGCCCCAGCCGCCAGATCACTTTGCGCAAGAACGGATAGGGCATCAGCATTTCCGACGGCAGGCGAGGGCTGGCAAAGGCCAGCCAATAGGTGCCGTCGCCCTGGCCTTCAAGGTTGTCGGGATAGCCGGGGAGGTTATCAAGGAAGACCTCTTGCTGGCCCGCTCTGTCCCCCGTGAGCCAGAGCCGATGGATACGGGCGCGGCCGGTTTCGTTGATCAGGAGGAAATCTTCGTCCGGGGACAGGGCAATGCCATTGGTGTAGACGAAGCCTGTGGCGAGCTTTTCTACGCTGCCGTCTGGCGCCAAGCGGGCGACATAGCCGCTGTCCGACTGTTCCCAGATGGTGAGGATCGAGGTGGGTTTGGTACCGCCCATGGTTTCCGGATCGAACCGGTCGGAGGAGTTAGAGAAATAGACGGTGCCGTCCTGTGCCACGTCGAGCTGGTTGGCGTAAAGGATGGGCGTGCCATTGATGCTGTCTGCCAGCACCTTGAGCGTGCCGGGGCCGGACCAGCGCAGGATGCCGCGGAAGCTGTCAGCGATGTAAAGCGCGCCGTCCGGCCCGGCCTTCAACCCCAGCGGGCGGCCGCCGAGACGGTCGGCCAGCACCGGCTCCGCCCCGTCGATGCGGTAGAGATTGCCGGAAAGGCTGGTGGTGTAGACCGCACCGTCCGCGAGTTCGGCCAGGTCTTCGGGGCCTGCTTCGCCATCCGGCAGAGTGATCAGCTCTGCCGCATCCAGGGCGCGGTTTTCGGCGTAGGCGCCGGTAAACCCTGGCGCGGCGGGCGGGTCATAGGCGACCGGGTCCACCGGCACCGGCCAGAACAACAGGTAGCCTAGGGCGGCGGCCAGCAAGGCCAGAACAATGCGCATGAAAGAATCCTCTGGAAATCCGGGTGTAATCTGCGCGGCAGGGAACGGTGACGCAAGCCTTGCCCCGTTTGCGGGCTTGGGGTTATCTGCGGCTATGACTGGTCCCCGCTACACCCCGCTTGCGCTTTCCCTGCCTGCCGCCGTGCCGTTTGTCGGCCCCGAAACGCAGGAGCGTGAGCGCGGCGCGCCTTTTGCGGCACGGCTGGGGGCGAATGAGAACATATTCGGCCCCTCGCCCAAGGCGGTTGAGGCAATGGCCAAAGCGGCGGCGGAGATCTGGAAATACGGCGATGCGCAAAGCCATGATCTGCGTCAGGCGCTGCCGGCGTATCACGGGGCGGGCCCTGAGCATATCATCGTCGGCGAAGGTATCGACGGTTTGCTGGGTTATCTGGTGCGGCTGCTGATCGGGCCGGGCGATGCGGTTGTGACCTCGCTGGGGGCCTATCCGACGTTCAATTACCATGTGGCGGGGTTTGGCGGGGTGATCCACACGGTGCCCTACAAGAATGACCGCGAGGATTTTGAGGCGTTGTTTGCCAGGGCGGCGGAGGTGGATGCCAAGATCGTCTACCTTGCCAATCCGGACAATCCGATGGGCAGCTGGCACAAGGGCGCCGATATTGCCACCGCGCTGGACCATTTGCCCGCGGGCTGCCTGCTGCTGCTGGACGAGGCTTATGTGGAATGCGCGCCGGAAGGCACCGCGGCGCCCGTCAGTGCCGATGATGTGCGGGTGATCCGGATGCGGACGTTCTCCAAGGCCTATGGCATGGCCGGTGCACGGGTGGGCTATGCCATAGGCCACCCGGATCTGATCGCTGCCTTCAATAAGGTGCGCAATCATTTCGGCATGAACCGGGCGGCGCAGGCGGGGGCGCTGGCGGCCTTGCAGGATCAGGACTGGCTGGCGAGCGTGCTGGCGCAAATCGGCGGCGCGCGGCACCGGATTGCTGGGATCGCGGCAGAAAACGGGCTGAGCGCCCTGCCCTCGGCCACCAATTTCGTGGCCATTGACTGCGGTCACGACGGGGTGTTTGCCAAGGCGGTTCTGGATGGTCTGGTGGATCAGGGGATCTTTGTGCGGATGCCCTTTGCCGCGCCGCAAAACCGCTGCATCCGGGTGAGCTGCGGGCCGGAAGCGGAGCTGGACGCCTTTGCGGCGGCCCTGCCGCGGGCGCTGGCGGCGGCGCGGGGTGGCTGAAACTTGCCAGCGCTCCCCGGATCGCGGCAGTTTTACCGGACATTCACCACTCCTGGACTACCATTTAGAAGTAGAACCGGGAGAATTGTCATGCGTGACCCTGAACTGCCGGCCAACATGCCGGATTTCTTCACTGCCGCAATCACCTTTGCCGGGATCAACCTGATGTGGATCTTCTTTGTGGTCTGGGTGATGTACGGAATGGTGCCTGTTCTGGTGCTGGCGGTGCTGATCAACCATCTTATCACCAGGCTGGATATCCGCCTGAATGCACGGAAGGCGTGAGCCGCACCTACCGTTTGTGTCTGCCAGGCTGCTAGCGCGCGGCCAGGGCTTTTGCAGCCGCGTCCAGCGCGCCCGGCCCGTGCGGAATACCCAGCGCCTTGAGACCGGTGTCGATGCCGCCCAGCAGGCCCATCGCCATATGGCCGTTCACATGCCCCATATGGCCCAGCCGGAAAAACCTGTGCCAGTCCGGGCTGTTTGGCGCCGCCATACCAAGGCCGATGGCCAGCGTCAGGCCCAAGTGCTGTTCCAGCCACATGCGCAGTTCGGTGCCCAGTGGCGATCCGTTCGGCAATCCGGTCCAGGTCCCAGGGCGCGTGATTGCCGAAATCGTGAACCTCAGCCTCGATGCCCAGCCCTTCGGCCATTTCCGGCCAGCCGATCGCAGACCGGCCCGAGGAAGGCAACAGCACCCGGTCGCCCGGCTGCAGCGTGTTCTGCAGTGCCGCCTCCCAGGCGCCGTGGCCGTTGGAGATTTAGATCGCAACCTGATGCCGGGTGCCGGCGATCCGCTGCAGATCCGGGATCAGGGTGGCGGTCATTTCGACCAGAGCACCGGCATAGATGTTGGGAGAGACCGGTGCATTGCCTGCAGCACCTGGTCCGGCACCACCGGTGGGCCCGGACTGGCCAGGTATGACCGGCCTGTTGATAGTTCACTGATCCGCTCATGGGCAATGTTCCTTGCAGCGCAAACGCCTTCGCGCACCGCGGTTGATCCTTTGCGGCGCAGTAGCCGGCGATCCCGCAGGGTCAATTCCACAGTCCGCAGCGTCACGGCGAATTGCTTGCGCCCTGCAGCCGAGCTGCTTAAATGGTTGCGGCATGTCAGAAAAGGCGCGAAATGACCCGAACTCCCTGCCGGACCCTCCCCGTATGAGCCAGCCTCACAAATCCTCGCGCGAGCTGTTCGGCTGGCTGTGGCGCGGTTATCTGCGCCATTACATCGGCCTGTTGGGCATTGCCGCGATCTTTATGCTGCTGGAAGGCGCCACCATGGGCGCGCTTGGCTATATGATGCAGCCGATGTTCGATCTGGTCTTTGTCGCGGGCAATTCAGACGCGCTGGTCTGGGTCAGCCTGGCGTTTCTGGCGATTTTCACGTTGCGCGGCGTGTCCAGCGTCACCCAGAAGGTGCTGCTGAGCAAGGTTTCGCAGACCTCGGCCGCACATCTGCGCAAGGATATGCTGGCGCGGCTGATCCGCCAGGATCCGGCGTTTCACCAGCAGCACCCGCCGGGGCTGCTGATCCAGCGGATCCAGTCGGATGTCTATGCCATCAACGCGGTCTGGCAGGCGGTGATCACCGGCGCCGGGCGCGATCTGGTGGCGCTGGTGGCGGTGCTGGGTGTTGCCTTCAGCATCGACTGGCGCTGGACGCTGATCCTGCTGGTCGGGGTGCCGGTGCTCTTGCTGCCGATCTCGACCATCCAGCGTTATGTGCGCAAGAAGGCGTCGCGCGCGCGCGATCTGGGCGCTGATCTGGCAACGCGGCTGGACGAGATTTTTCACGGCATCGTGCCGGTCAAGCTGAACCGTCTGGAAGATTATCAGGTCCACCGTTTTTCCGAACGCACCGATGACTTTGTCCGCTCGGAAGTGAAGGCCGCCTTTGGCACTTCGTCGATTTCGGGCATGACCGACATCATGGCCGGTGTCGGTTTTATGGCGGTGCTGCTGTATGGCGGCAACGAGATCATCGCCGGCGAAAAATCCGTGGGCCAGTTCATGAGCTTTTTCACCTCGATCGGGCTGAGTTTCGAACCGATGCGGCGGCTGGCGAATATTTCCGGTGTCTGGCAGGGCGCGGCGGCAGCGCTGGAGCGGATCAAGGAGCTGCTGGATGCGCCGATCCTGCTGAGCGAGCCAGAACATCCGCAGGCCGCGCCGCAAGGTCTGCCCGCCATCAACCTGAGCGGAGTTGAGCTGAATTACGGCGACGCGCAGATCCTGCACGGGCTGACAATGGAGGCCGAAGCCGGCAAGACCACCGCGCTGGTGGGGGCCTCGGGGGCTGGCAAATCGACCATTTTCAACCTGCTGACCCGGATGGTGGATCCGCAGGCGGGATCCGTGACCGTGGGCGGGGTTGAGGTCACCGGTCTGAACACCGCAGATCTGCGCAGCCTGTTTTCGGTGGTGACGCAGGATGCGATGCTGTTTGACGAAACCCTGCTTGAGAATATCGTGCTGGGCCGCACCGATGTGAGCGACGAGGAACTGCAAGCGGCGCTGGAGGCCTCGCATGTGGCGGATTTCCTGCCCAAGCTGGAGCATGGGCTGGAAACCCGCGTGGGGCCGCGCGGATCAGCCCTGTCGGGCGGCCAGCGGCAGCGGGTGGTGATTGCCCGCGCCTTGCTGCGCAATACGCCGGTGCTGCTGCTGGACGAGGCCACCTCGGCCTTGGATGCGCAATCCGAGAAGGTGGTGCAGCAGGCGCTGGACAAGCTGGCCGGCGGGCGCACCACGCTGGTGATCGCACACCGGCTGTCGACCATCCGCAATGCAGATAAGATTGTGGTGATGGACCGCGGCCGGGTGCTGGACCAGGGCACCCACGAAGAACTGCTGGCGCGCGGCGGCACCTATGCCGATCTGTACCGGCTGCAGTTTCAGGACGGCAAGACAGTGGTGGATACTGCCGGCATCGCCGCCCAAGCCGAGCAAGTGCCGGGTGGCGCCGCAAGCGGCAAGGAACGCTGGTTCCGCCGGTTCTCGCGCAAGGTGTTCGGTTGAGTATCTTTGAATGTTTCGCCCGGCCGAAAGGCCGGGCAACGCCCGTCCGCCCCGGTCAAACCAAAGGTTTGCCTCCGGCAAAACGGCGGGCGTTTCGCTTCCGCCCGCGGACGACCCCTGCTCTCTCTTCTATTTCCGGTAAGAAGCAGCCAGCTTTCCCGTATCCCGCCCCAGAAAATACCGCATCAGCGTCCACAGGTTGCGTGCTCCGCGCCGCAGCCAGCCCGCGCGCTGGTAGCGCGCGGCGCTGGTCAGCGCCGCGCTTGGCAGAATCGTCACGCCCTGCAGGCGGCGCACCAACGCCACGTCCTCCATCAGCGGCTGGTCGGGATAGCCGCCTGCGGCCTCATACGCCGCGCGCCGGATCAGCAGGCCCTGATCGCCATAGGGCAGCCTGAACAGCCGCGTCCGCAGGTTGGCCCAGCCCGCGACCCAGGCCGGCATCAGCCCACGCGCCCGGAAGCGCAGGCGGAAACAGGCGGGGCTGCCCTGCCCCGTCTGCAGATGCTGCGCCACGGCTTTGGCCCAGCCCGGTTCCAGTCGGGTGTCGGCGTGCAGTATCAACAGCCAGTCGCCCTTGGCCGCCGCACAGCCCCGGCGCAGCTGGCCTCCGCGCGACGGCGCACCGCTGATCCATTCTGCGCCCGCACCCTCAGCGATAGCGCGGGTGGCGTCGGCGGAGCCGCCATCCGTTATCACCAGCTCGCGGATCAGACCCGCGGCCAGCCCCTCCATCAGATGTTCAAGCGTGGCAGGCAGCTCTTCGCTTGCGTTCAAGGCGGGGATCACGATGCTGACCGGCGCGGGCATGGGTGGTTTTCCTGTTTT
This sequence comes from Leisingera sp. MMG026, assembly GCF_021654205.1. NCBI lineage: Bacteria > Pseudomonadati > Pseudomonadota > Alphaproteobacteria > Rhodobacterales > Roseobacteraceae > Leisingera > Leisingera sp. MMG026. Next base: position 19,055 of record NZ_JAKFZM010000053.1, read on the forward strand.
CTTCCGCCCTGCTTCCTATATCACTGGGCGGAACTATGAAACGTCCTCTGAGAAACACCGGAGACATGAAATGATCGACCGCCGCATCCTGCGCCTGAGTGGTGCCGACGCCCGCAGTTTTTTGCAGGGGCTGGTGACCAACAATGTCGACCGGCTGGACGATGGGCTGGTCTATGCAGCACTCTTGACGCCGCAGGGCAAATATCTGGCGGATTTCTTTCTGGCCGCCGATGGCGATGCGGTGCTCTTGGACGTGGAGGCGTCGCTGGCCGAAGGCCTGCTGAAGCGGCTGAACATGTACCGGCTGCGCGCTGACGTGCAGGTGGAACTGACGGATCTGCAGGTGAAACGCGGCACCGGCGATGCGCCTGAGGGCGCGCTGTCCGATCCGCGCCATGCGGATATGGGCTGGCGGCTCTATGGCGCTGAAGGCGGCGATGACGGCAGTGATTGGGACGCGGTCCGGGTCGCCCATTGTATCCCAGAGACCAGCGTCGAGCTGGGACCGGAAAGCTATATTCTGGAGGCGGGGTTTGAAGCGCTGAACGGGGTGGATTTCCGCAAGGGCTGCTATGTGGGCCAGGAGGTCACCGCGCGGATGAAACACAAGACCGAGCTGCGCAAGGGGTTCCGGACTGTGGAGGTTGAGGGCACGGCGCCGGTTGGCACTGAGATCACCTCGGGCGGTAAACCCGTGGGCAGGCTGTTCACCCAGTCCGGCGGCAAAGGCATTGCCTATCTGCGGTTCGACCGCGCCAAGGAGGGGATGCTGGCCGGAGAGGCGCGTGTCACCTGGCAGGTCTGAGCGGGCTGGAGGAAACGTTTCTTTCCCTATTGGGCGCTGAAGTCGCACGCGCCCGCCCGCTGCATGGCGGTAATTTGTCCGAGGTGCAGCTGCTGGAGCTGACGGATAGCCGCCGGGTGGTGGCCAAGACCGTGACGCTGGTTGCCGCGGAAGCGGCTATGCTGCCGGCCATTTACGCCGCTGGCGCGCCTGCCCCGGAGGTTCTGGGCGCAGCGCCGCCTGCTAGCCGTTCCCGACGCCCTGCCCCAGGATCCGCGATCGCGGTTTAAGACCCTTTGCGACAGGTTGCCGGATCCGCTGCCTGCTGCCCCGCCAACCTCTCTGCTGCATGGCAATCTGCGGGCTGCCAATGTTTTGTTCCGCGGCAGCTCCGCCTATCTGATCGACCCTGGGTGTTACTAAGGGGATGGAGACGTGGATCTGGCGATGCTGCATCTGTTCGGCGCACGGCCTGAAGCGTTTCACGAAAGCTATGGCGCGCCGGAGCCGGGGCATGAGGTGCGCCGGGCCATCTATCTGCTGTGGCCTGCGCTGGTGCATCTGCGGCTGTTCGGTGCCAGTTACCGCAGCATGGTGGAGACACGGCTGGACGCGCTGGGGGTCTGACAAGCCTCTGTTCACCTAATTGGGTTAGGGTCGCCGTCAGGATTGCTGAAAGGGTATTTGATGCGACTGATCCTTGGTGCTTGCCTGGCCGCGCTGGCGGCCTCCCCTGCTTTGGCAGACTACTGGAATTACAAGGACTGGCATGCCGCCACTGAACCGCATGAGACCGAGCAGGACAACTACCTGACCTGCCGCGCCTGGACCGGCGGCGATGGCGACCCGATCCTGGCGTTGGAGGTGTTTTCCGGCGACGGCGGCCCGCCGGATTTTTACCCGATGGCCAAGGTGCAGGAATATGCGCCGCGCCATTACCCGACGCTGATGCAGCGGGGCGGCACTGTGGATTTCATCTTTGACTTTGACCGCAGCTTCTCAGTTTCTGCCGGGATCAATTCCTGGATCAACGAGGAAGGCCTGGCCGAAGCTGAAAGCGCGCTGCAGTCTCAGGATCACCTGCCGATGCTGCAAGCGATGAAACAGGGAAGCTGGGTAGAGATCTGGGCCGGGAACAACATGTTCTATGAGGCGTCGTTGAGCGGATTTACCGCGGCCTATGGCAGGATGATGGATGAATGCGGCTTCAACCTAGCGCTGCCTGCTAAGTGATACTCCCGTCCCGCCGGCCGGCGGCGCAAAAGTTTTCGAGAACTTTTGCAAAAGTCTTGGGATCCGCCCGAAGACCTGAAAAAGCCGCCCCCGAGGGAGGGCGGCCTTCGCTTTTCCGGGACGCGGCCTGGATCAGGCGCGTTCGGAATATTCCATGGTCTCGGTGTTCACCACGATCATCTCGTCCTGGCCGACAAAGGGCGGCACCATGACCTTGACGCCGTTGTCCAGAATCGCGGGCTTGAAGGAGTTCGCCGCGGTCTGGCCTTTGACTACCGGCTCGGTCTCGACGATCTGGCAGGTCACTTTCTGCGGCACGGTGGCGTTCAGCGCCTCCGCTTCGTGGAATTCCACAACAATGGTCATGCCGTCCTGCAGGAACGGGCGGCGGTCGCCCAACAGCTCTGCCGGCAGTTCGATCTGCTCGTACGTCTCGGTGTCCATGAACACCAGCATGCCGTCGCTCTCGTAAAGGAACTGCTGGTCTTTCTGTTCCAGCCGGACCTTCTCGACCTTGTCCGCCGAGCGGAAGCGCTCGTTCAGCTTGGAGCCGTTGCGCAGGTTGCGCATTTCGACCTGGGCAAAGGCGCCGCCCTTGCCGGGCTTGACGTGATCGACCTTCACCGCTGCCCACAAACCGCCATTATGTTCCAGGACGTTTCCGGGACGGATTTCGTTACCGTTGATCTTGGGCATGGGAAAATGCCTTTCAGATGGTTGTTGAAAACTTGCAAGACCCTATATCTGGCAGGCTGATCGCTGGCAAGACAAGGATATGGTATGGAGACTGTGTGAATAAGGTATGCGCAATTTGCATGAAAGCTATGCATCTGCGCTCTATCCGAATCGTCACAATTCCGCCATAAGCAGCGCTACGCCGAAAATTGCAATAGCAAGAACAACAAGGGATACGAGATGCGAGATTTCGTAGACGGCACCGCTTATAATAACGAGCAAGGCAACCGCGCCCGCAAACTGTTTGCAGCCGTTGTCCTGGCCGCACTGGATGATGCCATCGCCGACGACAAGAAATACGGCAATGGCCCGGAACAGATTGCCCGCTGGGCACGTTCGCGCGATGGCCGCGAAGTACTGTCCTGCGCCGGTATCGACCCGAACGAACGGGTTGTGGAAGGCCTGATGGACTTCGTGGGCCGCGGTGTGCGGACCTCGGTTGCACTGTCGCGTGAAGAAAGCGAACGCCGCAACGCTGCGCAGGCAGAAGCCGCCTAAAAGGCCTCTGCCCCGCATTGCCGAAAAGCGCGCCCTTTGGGGGCGCGTTTTTCTTTTGCGCATCAAGGTTTCCGCAGGGTCAGGCTGTCGCGTGGCAGCTGCCGCGGGACGCTTGCGGCACAGCGCCCATAGACGGCGCTGCCTAAGCTGCTATGCAGACGCCTGACACAGGGGCGCAGGCAGGGAGATGGCAGCAGGATGACACGGGCGCGTTCGATCATGATCCAGGGCACCGGCAGCAATGTCGGCAAGTCGCTTATCGTGGCGGGGCTGGCGCGCGCCTATGTGCGGCGCGGGCTGAAAGTGGCACCGTTCAAGCCGCAGAACATGTCGAACAACGCCGCGGTGACGCCCGAGGGCGGCGAGATCGGTCGGGCGCAGGCCTTGCAAGCGCGCGCGGCAAAGCGACCTCCCCATACCGACATGAACCCGGTTCTGCTGAAGCCCGAGACCGACACCGGCGCCCAGGTGATCGTGCAGGGCAAGCGGCGCGGCACCCAGGGTGCGGGTTCCTTCTTGCGCGACAAAACCGGCCTCTTGGTGGCCGCGCTGGAAAGCTACCGGCGCTTGGCCGCTGACGCTGATCTGGTGCTGATCGAGGGCGCGGGATCGCCTGCCGAAACCAACCTGCGCAAGAATGACATTGCCAATATGGGCTTTGCCTGTGCGGCAGAGGTACCGGTGGTGATTACCGGCGACATTCACCGCGGCGGGGTAATTGCGCAGATCGTCGGCACCCACGCGGTGCTTGAACGCCATGATCTGGAGCGGGTCGTGGGGTTCATGGTGAACCGGTTCCGCGGCGACCTCAGCCTGTTTGATGCAGGCCGGGACGATATTGCCGCGCGCACCGGCTGGCCCAGCTTAGGCGTGGTGCCGTGGTTCTGGGACGCCTGGAAACTGCCGGCCGAGGACATGATGGACATCGCCTCGCGCCAGGGCGGCGCCTGCAAGGTGGTGGTGCCGCAGCTGGAACGGATGGCGAATTTCGACGATCTGGACCCGCTGGCAGCGGAGCCGGAGGTGACGGTGGAGATCGTGCCGCCGGGCCGCGCCCTGCCCGGCGATGCGGATCTGGTAATCCTGCCGGGCAGCAAGTCGACCATTGGCGATCTGGCCTATCTGCGCCGCCAGGGCTGGGATATCGACATCCAGGCGCATTACCGCCGCGGCGGCCATGTGCTGGGCTTGTGCGGCGGCTATCAGATGCTGGGCAAGACAGTTGACGACCCCGAAGGTGTCGACGGACGCCCCGGCAAGGTCGACGGGCTGGGCCTTTTGGATGTGCATACGGTGATGGCGGGCGAAAAGCGTGTCACCCTGACCGAGGCGGTGACCCGCGACGGCAATCTGCCGGTGAACGGTTATGAGATCCACATGGGCCGCACGGCTGGTGCCGATTGCGATCGGGCCTGGCTGAGCATCGATGGGCGCGCCGAGGGCGCGGCCTCAGCCGATGGCCGGGTGAAAGGGTCTTATCTGCACGGGCTGTTTTCCTCGGATGCCTTCCGCGCCAGCGTGCTGGCGGGACTCGGGCATGAAAGCCAGACGGGGTATGAAGACGGTGTCGAGGAGACGCTTGATGCGCTGGCGGACCATCTGGAACGCTATATGGATCTGGACCAGTTGCTGGAGCTGTCCCGGCCGGTGACGTTCTAAGGTTCCTTCGGGCAAGGCAAGCCCTCTCGCGTCCGCAGCCTGCCCTGGCCACGACCAGACCAGTCTGCGGTC
>NZ_JAKFZM010000054.1:0-22564 GCF_021654205.1 Leisingera sp. MMG026
GAGCATCTTCGGAAATTGCTCAACTTGCACTTCCAGCAGGAGGACCAATTCTTCACCCTAGCAACTGTATTTCTCAGGTGAACTGAGGGGACCATTTCTGACGCGCTTTGACGAGTGCGTTTGCGATTGCAACCAGCTTTCGGGCGACCGCAGTGATGATGACTTTGTGCGGTTTTCCAGCGGATCGAAGGCGTTCTGCAAAGGTTTTGAGAACCGGATTGTGATGGCTGGCGACGAGAGCAGCCTGGAACATGACGTGCCGCAGCAACCGTCGTCCACCTGCAATTGTGCGTTTTCCTTGCATCGCGCCGCTGTCATGTGCAATAGGGGCCAGACTGGCCAGAGCTGCTGCCTGTCCTCCCGGCAGTTGGCCCAGTTCGGGCATTTCAGCGATTAGCATGGAACTGGCGACAGGCCCGATCCCCGGAACGGATCGCAGTATTTCAGCTGCCTCATGCAGATCCTCATTGGTGGCGATGGCGGTTTCGATCTGAAACTCCAACGCCGTGAGCAGACGATCCAGCAGAGCCTTTAGTTCGGCGTCCGTGTCTGCGAATATTTCCGTCGTTCCCAGTTTCCGATGCGCCTTTATCTGCGCCAAAAGACGTTTGCGCGTTTCGAGGAGTTGCCCGCGTTTCGAAACCAAGGCTCTGAGAAGACTAGCTTTTGATGCGGCAGACAGCGCCCGGCATCAGGCCTGAATGCCCCTCCCGGCAGATTTGCCCCGCAAATCGCCTGCCGAGCAATGCATGAACCTCGCAATGAGCTCCGCATCGATCCGGTCTGTCTTCACCCGAGTGCCCTGGATGGCAGCGAAGGCCTTTATCTGAGCAGGTGGCAATTGTCGTGTCGTAACGCCGGCCGCTTCCAAAGCGGCCCACAGCCGCCATTCTTGCCCGCCTGTGGCCTCAAAGCATACCAATACACCTCGCGACATTGCCAAATCGACAACGTCTGAATGCCCTCTGCGCGTATTTGGCAATCGCTGCCGATGGCCGCACGGAAGACAATGAATGTCGAGCCAGTCCCGGCTGACATCTATGCCAATGATCCGGTCCGGTGTTATCGTGTTCATACCGTCTTCCTTCTGCTCCGTGGTCCGATGCGGCCACATTCAACTGTTCGAGACAATGAAGAGAGAAGGTGCTGGCTCGCTAGGAAACGTGGTCAAAACCCACAAGGCTCAGACGCATACACCGCCCCGTCAGCAACCTCGGCCAAGGCGACTGACGGGGGCAACATAGCAAACCAGAGATACAGAAGGGTCAGGACCCATTGATTTCGGTTGACCGTCATGATTCACCGGTCAAAAATTGAGCGGTGACATGTCTGATCTCTTTTGGCTGACCGATGCGCAGATGGCGCGACTGGAGCCCTATTTCCCAAAGTCCCATGGCAAGCCTCGGGTCGATGACCGGCGCGTCCTGAGCGGGATTATCTTCATCAATCGCAATGGCTTGCGCTGGCGGGGTGCGCCAAAGGAAAACGGCCCGCATAAGACCTTGCACAACCGTTGGCAGCGCTGGAGCGATAAAGGCATCTTCGCGCAGATGATGGTCGGTCTGGCTGCCGATCAGGGCAAGTCAAAGACTGTAATGATCCCCTTTCGGGACATTGCTGCGCAATGCCCTGCCGGGCAGCGGACGCGACCTATCTAAAGACACATCGAACGGCGACCAGCATGGGCGTCAAGTGAAGCGGGCCAGGAATTGATCCGGGGGATCAATTCCCCACGGAACGGGGGCGTGGACGCCTGATTGGCAGGACCAAAGGCGGCATGAATACCAAATTGCACGCCGTTTGTGACAGCCAGGGCCGCCCGCTGAACCTGTTCGTGACGGCTGGTCAGGTCAGCGACTACATCGGCGCAAGGGCGTTGCTCGGCAGTCTGCCGAAGGTCGATTGGTTGCTCGGAGACCGTGGGGATGACGCGGACTGGTTCAGAGAAGCGTTGCAAGACAAGGGGATCCGCCCATGCATCCCAGGTCGGAAGCGGCGGAAGAAACCCGACAAGTACGACAAGCGTTGCTACAAACGGCGAAACCGGATTGAGATCATGTTCGGAAGGCTAAGAGATTGGCGACGGGTGGCAACCCGATACAATAGATGCCCCAAGGTCACTCTATCCGCAATCGCGCTGGCCGCGCTCGTCATCTACTGGCTAGGAGTCCTGAGCCTAATCTTTCCGCCTCTAGAAGGTACAATTCTTCCAGCTTAGCAGTCCTGTTCAAGAAGGTTACGGAGCTTTCGCTCTGTAGCCGAAAAACGCATTTCTCCAACTTTCAGACTGAACTTTTGCTCAATCTCATCGAAGACAAAAAGAAAATGCCACAATGCTGCCCTGGAACACCCAAGTACATTGGCATAGTGACTACGGCTGGCTTTGCCGCCTCGTGCCTCTACGACACAGCCGGACTGATAATCCGCCTCAAGAACGGCTCGAACATTTTTCTTCGGATAGTCTGCCGTGCGAACCTTCAAACTTTCTCGAGAAACCAGCCCCTGCAGACATTCTAAGCCTACACCGCCACTTCAGCCTTTATGTGGGGATGGGGATCGTATCCCTCCACTTTAAAGTCCTCAATCTTGTAGTCATCAATACTAGCAGCGCGCCTAGTCAGAGAAATTTTGGGCAAGGGACGAGGTTCGCGCTTCAGCTGCTCGCGGGCCTGTTCAATATGATTGAGATATAGATGCACATCACCACCAAACCAGACCAGCTCGCCCGGTTGAAGATCCGCCTGTTGCGCAAGCATGAGCAGGAGTGCTGAAGCCCCTACGTAGTTGAAGGCGGCGCCCAGCAGCAAATCGACTGACCTCTGGAATAAAATGCAATCCAACCGCCCATCAGACGTCACATGGTACTGATATACCATATGACAAGGCGGCAATGCCATCTCTCCTAGTTCGGCGACATTCCAGCCATGAAAGAGCATACGGCGGCTTGCCGGAGTTTCCCGCAGCGACCGGATCAGCATCTCAATCTGGTCATGCTCACGCCCGTCAGCCCCCATCCAGCGCCGCCACTGTTTCCCATAGACGGGGCCGAGTTCACCCCATTGAGCTGCAAAGCTATCGTCTTGAACAACCCTTCGCTCAAATTCCGCTTGCGTTACTTGCTCACCGGTCTCGCGGCGATAGACTGCAAGCGGCCAATCTGTCCAAATCCGTACATTTTCCCGCAGTAGTGGCTGAATGTTCGTTCCACCAGTTAAGAACCAGAGCATTTCCTTGATGGCGGTCTTCCAATAGACGCGCTTGGTCGTCAGAATCGGCGCACTTCCATCCGACAGGTCAAACCGGACCATCGCGCCGAACAGTGACCGCGTTCCAACGCCGGTTCTATCAATGCGTTCGTCCCCGCGCTCTAGAACCTGCTCCATCAGGTCCAGATACTGATACTCCGGATGCCGCATAACTCTGCCTCCACAAACGTTTCTTTACCGCCGCCAGCTAATAACTGCGGCCACTTTCCTCAATCATAATGCAAAGCGCGCGCGGGGTTACAGCTCATTCGGCCACAATAGCGCTATTAAGCCACGGTTGCGCGCAAGGGCCAGAAAAAGCTCAACAACAAGCGGGTCGCGACCTCCGCTATGCCGAAAAAGAACGGCGCCCCAGCAGCAAATCGGCCGATCTCTGGAACAAAAGGCAATTCAGGCGCCCGTCAGAGGTCACGTGATACTGATAGACCATATCACTGGGCGGCAGCGCCATCTCCCCCAGTTCCGCAACGTTCCAGCCGTGAAACAGCAGGCGCCGGCTCGCAGGGGGTTCGCGCAGCGAGGGGATCAGCGTCCCGATCTGGTCATGTTCGCGGCCAACTGATCGCATCCAGCGCCGCCACTGTTTCCCGCTTACAGGGCCAAGTTCCCCCATCGGGCGGCAAAGCCGTTGTCCCCGGTAATTCTGCGCTCAATGTCCTGTTGCGTGATGCCTTCGCCTGTTTCGCGGCGATAGGCCGCCAGCGGCCAGTCTGTCCAGATCCGGACATTTTCCCGCAGCAGCGGCTTAATATTGGTGCCCCTGGTCAGAAACCAGAGCATCTCCTTGATTGCGGTTTTCCAATAGACACGCTTGGTCTTCAGAATAGGCGCAGTGCCATCCAATAGATCAAAGCGAACCATAGCTTCGAACAGCGAGCAGGTGCCGACCCCTGTTCTGTCAACCCGCTCGTCCCCGTATTCAAGGACTCGTTCGATCAGGTCCAGATACTGTTATTCCGGGCGCCGCATGCCTCTGTCTCCACATTGTTTGCTATCAACAGAAACCTGCGCGGCAGGCCTTTTCAATCATAATGAATAACACGTGCCAGGCGATAGCTCATTCTTCTGTCCCAAGAACGTTCCACAACGCTTTGTGAAACAGAAAGCCGCGGCACCAGCCCAGGTACCGATGCATGGCTGCTTGCCTCGATTTGCACCCGGAATTCACGCCCCGGCATATCGGCTGCGCCATCAAGCGCCAAGATCAAAAACACCTCCGCGCCGTTCCTTTCATACAACATATGCGCAGCGTGGCTTGAATTGGAGCTACATGCAGGTAGCGTATCCGCCACGGTTGCGTCCAAATGCCAACGGCTCAATTGACAACAGGCCAGCCTGGACCGAAGGTGGCGCAAAACGATAAAACAAATTGAGGTAGAGACAGATGAGGCGCTATTGGCTAGGGCTCGCGGCAGCGTCCGTGCTGTCCGCATGCGGCGGGGGCAATCCGTTTACCACGACGACGGATGACCCCACAGATGATCCGACCACCACCATCCCCGAAGCTCTGGCAAATGACCTTGAGAGCGTCGATTATGACCCAGGCAACCAAACACTGACTGTTACTGGTGTCGGCTTGGATGAAACGCCCTTTACCGCGACTTATATCCGCAAGCCCGCTTTGGACCGCAATGGCTATGAGGCCTATGCCGTTCAAGACAACGCACTGACCGAGCACTCGACTGCCTATGTGCGTCAAACCGAAGGCGGTTACGCTGCTGTCGTTGTGACAGGCGGGCAGTTCGGCACTTACCAGGGCGGCACGACCTACGGGCGCACCGGCAGCTTTACCGCCCCCGATACGGAAGCGGGGGACCGCGGTATCGTCAGCTATGCCGGCACCTATGTGGGTCTGTTGAACATTGACGGCGACGGCGGCGACTTGCTCACCCCGGCTCCCGGCACCGACCCTTCAATTCTCCCCGGCCAATCCGCGGAAGTTACCGGTGATGTCTTCATCAATGCCGACTTCACACAAGACAGTGAAGTCAAAGGCCGGATCTACAACCGCCGGATCACTGACCTGCCTGCAACAGCTGTCGAGGATCTGACCCTCATGACCACGGCGATAACGTCAGACGGCTCGTTTATAGGCGCTGTCAATGCTGGAGGCACAAGTGTCGGCGATTACGGCGGCGTCTTTTCGGGGACGGATGCCGCAGCAGTGGCAGGCTCGGTCCACGCGACAAGCCATATTGAAGCCTTCGCGGGGAGTACTCCCCCAATCGAGGAGTACGGGGTCTTTGTACTCGGCTCTTGCGATGGTGCCAGTCCCGACCCGGTCTGCATCCAGCCCGACCTTTAAACCATGCGCAAGGCCACCGCGGCTCTCTTTGGGCTGGCCCTGGCAACGGCCCAGCCCCATGCGCAAGAAGCACCAGCGCCGCAGATGCATCTGTCGGTCCAGCAAGGGCACGCCTTAGGCGCGCATGCGCTGAACTCCGGCAACCCCCGGCTGGCTTTGCGGATCGCCAGCGCCTTGCTGCAGGCCGACCGCAAAAACCATGCCGCCTGGCACCTGCAGGCAGCCGCCCATGCCAAAATCGGCCACCCCGGCGAAGGCCGGAAATCCGCCGCACGCGCCTTCCGCTTTGCACCGGACGGCGCTGCGAAGTACCAGATGGCGCAGCTTGCTTCCCGACTGGCTTTTCAGAGCGGCAGCCCGACTCTGTCGCAATACTGGCTGCGCCGCACTGCCGTATTCGCCCCCGATGACAAGGCCGAGACCCTGATCGCCAAGGATTACAAAACCCTACGGCGCATAAATCCGTGGTCCTTCCGGCTAAGCGGCGGGGTGAAGCCATCAAGTAATGTCAACGGCGGTTCGGATGCAGCCACGCAGGAAATTGACGGTCTCTCCTCCCATGTCAACAGGCTTGGGCCAAGAGCCGTAGCGTTATCAGGTATTACCGGCACGCTGGACGCAGGCATCAGCCGCCGCTTGAGGCAAAACGAAACAAGCCTGACCTCCTTAAGCGGCCGTCTTTATATTCAGCGTGTGGCTCTGTCCTCCAGCGCCAAGGCAAAGGCCGCTGAATTGGCCGGGCAAACTGGTACAACGGTGCCGCGCAACTCCGAATTCGGCTCTACTTATGGTGAAATCACCTTAAGCCATGCCTTTACCGCTGGCCCCAAGAGTAAAGGTGGCAGCGCCCGGATCTCCGTAACCAGTGCAACTTCCTGGTATGGCGGGGAACGGAACTATGATCTGGCAAAGGTGACCGCTGCACGCAGTTGGGCGCTATCACCTCAGATGCGCTTCACTCTTGATGGAAGCGCCGAACACCGCCTGAATCCTCGGTATGCTTCTTTGGACGCAGATGTGTTTGGCTTAGGCGCCTCGCTCTCCCGGAAACTGGCCAATGGTGACAACCTGAGCGTCACACTTGGCCTGCGCGATACCCAAGCGGAAAGCGACAGCTCCACCACAAAATCAGCAACACTCAGGGTCGGCTATACCTTTGGTCAGAAAGCAGGGCCGGTCAAGGTCAGCACCGGGTTGATCCTAGGGGCCGCCAACTACCCCACCTACATCTTCAACAATGGAACAAACTGGGTTCCTATTCCTGGCGGACGGCAGGACCATTCCGCTTACGCCGATTTGAACCTATTCTTTGAAGACTATGACTATGCCGGTTTTGCGCCGATGCTGCGATTGCGTGCCGGAAAAAAATTCTCGAACCATAGCCGCTTTGAAAGCTCGGAATTCTCTGTCTCTCTGGGCATTGAATCAAAATTCTGAGAGAACCTTGGCGCTTTCGCTGGCCATTGCGCACCGCCCCGGTAAAATCCCCCAAACATAGACAGGAAAGTCCGCCGATGCCCCTCACATACCTGCACACCATGGTCCGAGTGAAGGATCTGGAAAAATCCATGGCATTTTACACTCTTCTGGGCCTGCGCGAGACCCGCCGCTGGGAGAATGAGCAGGGACGGTTCACCCTGGTCTTCATGGCACCGCCGGACCAGGAGGAGGCGCCGCTGGAACTGACCTGGAACTGGGACGGCGATGATGCGCTGCCTGATGACAGCCGTCATTTCGGGCATCTCGCCTATGGTGTTGATGATATCTATGCCGCCTGCCAGCACCTGATGGACAATGGCGTTGCCATCAACCGCCCGCCCCGCGACGGGCATATGGCCTTTGTCCGCTCCCCCGACAATGTGTCAATAGAACTGCTGCAAAACGGTGAGTCGCTGGCACCGGCAGAACCCTGGGCCAGCATGGAAAACACCGGCAAGTGGTAGAGTAACACCCCTTTCCGCAACGCAAAAAACCCGGCGCAGCACCGCCTTGGTGCTGCCCGCTCCATGCGGCATCTGCATCCGCCTATTGGTTTCCTGCAACCCTCAAACCCGGTAACAAGGGCGGCCGCTTCTGCAGCCGTCTGCCATGGACCTTCATGCGGGTCCTGGCGCGTTGCCCTTCAATACGTCCAGAGCACGGTTTCCCCTCATGCCCTGTCAGCGGCCCGCCGGTGTTTTCCCGGCTTTTGCGGCCCGTTGCCCGCTGGGATTTCACACCCCAACCGGCGGCTTAGTAAATGTAACGGATCTGGTCAGACCAATACCGCTCCATCCGCTTCAGCGCGGTGGAGATATCATCGATCCCTTGGGATGAGATCACATCCTTGTTCTCCAGGCCTTCCGCATGGCGCGAGAACAGCGCAGAGACGATATCGCGGATTTCCCGGCCCCGCGGGGTCAGGCGGACACGCACCGACCGGCGGTCGATCTCGCAGCGCTGATGGTGCATATAGCCCATCTCGACCAGCTTCTTCAGGTTATAGCTGACATTGCTGCCCTGATAGTAGCCGCGGGTCTTCAATTCCCCGGCGGTCACTTCATTGTCGCCGATGTTGAACAGCAGCAGCGCCTGCACCGCGTTGATCTCCAGCACGCCGACGCGTTCGAACTCATCTTTGATGACGTCCAGCAGCAGACGATGAAGGCGCTCAAGCAGACCCAGCGCCTCCAGGTAGCCAGTCATGAACCCTTTGCGGTCCGTCTGGCCGATTGGCATTTCCATACTCATTCGCATCTCCGACTCGAATTTGCTCTTGAGACAAGATGCCAACAATTCCCCAAAAATCAGTTAAGCCGGTATTTTATTATTTTTGGTACGTTTGCGATATATCGGCAACCAGGGTGCGGAACCGCTCTTGCGGTGCCGCCTGACCGGTGACCCATTGATACAGATCCTGATCATTCTCAAGCAGCAGCTGATCATAAAGATCCAGCTGCGCCTCGTTCATCTGCTCAAGATTCGCGGCTGCAAAAGCTGACAGAAGGATATCCATTTCCTTGATACCCCGGCGCATTGAACGCATCTGCAGCCGCTTCAGACGGGTGGCACGGTCTTCCTGCATCCCGGTCTCAGGCAGCTTCAGTTGCCTGGCTTTCATTGACTTGCAGCAGGGTCCGCAGTTTTTTCTCCAAACGCGCCGCGCGATCTGCATTCTGGCGCATCTCGCTGCGCAGATCGCGCAATTCGCTCAGAACGCTTGCGAAATCACCAGCGTCCAGCTCCAGCGGCGCCGGTTCCGACATGCCTTCGCCTTCGCCGGTCAGCAGCCACGACATGGAGACGTTCAACACACCCGCCAGCATGGTCAGCTTGTTGGCACGCGGTTCTGCCAGATCCCGCTCCCAAGCGCTGAGAGTGGATTTCTTGATGCCAAGCCGACGCGCCAGCTGGCCCTGGGTCATCCCGGCAGCTTCCCGTGCGGCCGCCACGCGGTCGCCGAAAGTTGCTGCATCCGGACCGTACCAGTCTGTGTTCTGCTCCGTCATTGCCAGTTCTCCTAAATCCAGTTTCGACGCGGCTTGATCGCCATCTAGCCGCACCCTATGACAGTTATGCGAAACATACAAACCAAGGCCATAGCCCATGTCTTTCCTGTCCGAGACCTTATCCCGCGTCAAACCGTCACCGACCATTGCAATGACCGCAAAAGCCGCCGAGCTGCGGACCGCGGGACGCGACGTCATCGGCCTCAGCGCCGGCGAGCCGGACTTTGACACGCCGCAGAACATCAAGGACGCAGCGGTCGCCGCCATTGCCGCGGGCAAGACCAAATACACCGCCCCCGACGGTATCCCCGAGCTGAAGCAGGCGGTCTGCGCCAAGATGAAGCGCGACCACGGGCTGGACTACACACCCGCGCAGGTGTCGGTCGGAACCGGCGGCAAACAGACGCTGTATAATGCGCTGATGGCAACCCTGAATGCGGGCGACGAGGTGGTGATCCCTGCCCCCTATTGGGTCAGCTACCCGGATATGGTGCTGCTGGCCGGCGGCACGCCTGTGATTGCCGAGACCTCTATCCAGACCAATTTCAAACTGACCGCCGATCAGCTGGAGGCCGCGATCACCCCGAACACCAAATGGTTCATCTTCAACTCCCCCTCCAACCCCACCGGTGCGGGCTACAGCCGGGACGAGTTGAAGGCGCTGACGGATGTGCTGATGCGCCACCCGCATGTCTGGGTGATGACCGACGACATGTATGAACACCTGGCCTATGACGGGTTTGAATTCTGCACGCCCGCGCAGGTGGAACCGGCGCTGTACAGTCGCACCCTCACCTGCAACGGCGTCTCCAAGGCTTATGCGATGACCGGCTGGCGCATCGGCTATGCAGCAGGCCCGGAAAAACTGATCGCCGCCATGCGCAAGGTGCAATCACAATCCACCTCCAATCCTTGCTCGGTCAGCCAATGGGCCGCGGTCGAGGCACTGAACGGCACCCAGGACTTTCTGGCCCCCAACAACGAGACATTCGTCCGTCGCCGCGACCTGGTGGTGCGGATGCTGAACGAAATCGACGGCATCTCCTGCCCCACGCCGGAAGGCGCCTTCTATGTCTACCCGTCGATTGCCGGGCTGATCGGCAAGACCACGCCCGCAGGCAAGGTAATCGAAACGGACGAGGATTTCGCCACTGCCCTGCTGGAAGAGGCCGACGTCGCGGTGGTATTCGGTGCCGCCTTCGGGCTGTCGCCGAACTTCCGCGTCAGCTACGCTACATCCGACGCAGCGCTGGAGACGGCCTGCAGCCGCGTCCAGGCCTTCTGCGCCTCGCTGACGTAAACAGGAGAACAAGACATGAGCGCCGATCTGCCGGACTATTACTTCCGCGTCCGTGAAAACGGCGCTTTTGTCTTTCGCGTGGACACCGAGAACCGCCAGCGGCGGATCGAAATGGACCAGATCGCCGTTGTGAACATCCGCAACGGCGAGATCAAACCGCATGGCCAGCGCGAATTGTCCGAACAGGACATCGCCGAGATCAAATCCTGGATGGAAGACCGCGCTGCCACCATTGCCGCCCGCGATACCGACGATATCCACCGCGCCATCGATCACCTGAACCTTACCGCCCATTGGGCCAACAGCCGGGCAACGGATGCGCAGCTGGAGGACATCACCGACGCTTTGCTGCTGGCCATGCACGACCTGCGCGGCGTGCTGGTGCGCAAAAAGGCCGACCGGCTGATGAAGGACCGAAGCGGGGACTGACCTCCCGCCCGCCCGGATGCTTCAGCCGCAGTACAGCGACCGCACTGAATAAGACCGGAACCGGGTCTCCGCCCGCCCGGGGGCCGGGTCTTGCAGGCCTGCCTGGCGCCTGGGCAACAGCGGGTTGCCCAGCACAAACCTTCTGCGCTGCCACAACTGTTCTGCCGTTCCGGCCTCAGGCGCGCGCAGCCCCAGCCGCAACTGCAGATGAAGGCTCCATCTTTCATGGCGGTCACCACCCAGGCGGAACAGGTGCCGGCTGTCCTGCAGCGGGCGGGGCACCGGCGCCGGCCCGTCCAGACTGGCAACCTGACAGATATACTGCTCCTTGACCGCGGCCTCCAGATAGGCGCCGCTCCGCGTCAGGGTGATCTTGTGCCCGCCCTTGATCCCTGCCCCGCGGATGGCAAATTCCAGCACCTCCGGCAGCTTGAAGACCCGCGTTCCGGGTCCGAAAAGCCGCCCCTCGCCCTGCCAGCCTGATCCGCTGGCAAAATGCAGCAGGTAACGGCCCGGCGGCACCAGCACTTTGAAGAACGCACCGCCTTTGAAATAGGCTGCCAGCGCCTCCTCGCCGCTGTCTTCGCTGCTTAGCACCAGATAATAATCCGCTCCCGGCGGGCTTTTCACCTGCAGTGGAAACACGGCCGGCAGCCCGGTTTTGTTCCACATCAGCCCGCTCCGGGGCCGCTCAGTCTCTGCCGCGGCGCCCGCAGCCAGGGCGATCAAAACCAGGCAGGCCAGCAAAACGCCCCAAAGAGACGCCGGAAAAACAAAAGCGGGAACGGAATTTGCCATTGCAGGTGCCTCCTGACTGCCGGTGCGGTGATCCTGCCAAGTGTACCACACCGCTTCAGCGGATGCAGATCAACCCTTAGGGGATTAATTTTGCATTTACACAATCAAAGTATCACTTCAGGATTGTTATCGCCTGGACAGCCCCGCAGCCGAAAAAAACGCGGTGCACCGGTACGTCCCGCTTATGTTCTCAGTTACAACAGGAATCCTCATGCAAAAACCTATTCTGTCCCTGGCCGCCGCCACTGTTTCAACACTGCTCGCCGGGACCGCAGCCCATGCCGCCGGCGCAGGCGCCATTGCGGACAGTGTGATTGCCGAACAGCGCGCAGCCCTCGCGGCCAAGACCAAGGGCGCCGGTTTCGGCCCCCAGTCGCCGCGCGACATAGAAGCCGCCGCTGGCAGCAACACGCGCAGTTTCCAGGCGGCGCCGGACTATGCGGAAATGAACCTGTGCAACATCCACTTTCACGAAAACGCCGAACACCGCGGCGGTGACTTCACAACTTTCGCCGGCAATGGCGACGGCCACGGCTATGGCACCGGCTACAAATACGACGGCACGCTGACCGCCGCAGAACTGGCGCCGCTGGATCACCCCGTCGGTGCCACCGCGCACGGCGACCTGCAGCCCGGCGACACGATCGAGGTGCATTACGTCCACTCCACCGCCCAGGTGCAGCCCGGCCCGACCCTTGGGTCCTGTCTCAGCGACGCGATCAAGAACCCGCAGCTGCGGGTCGAGGCACAGGTTTTTGTGCTGGTGAACGACGAAAATGCGCTCGACTTCAACACGCTTGCCTGGATTGGCAAGGCAAACGGGCTGCATCAGGCCAGCAATATTCCCAGCGATACCGGCACCCCGGTGCAATATGCCGGCTCCACCACCGGCCCCGGCTATAACGAGGACGGTTCCCCCTTCCAGGTCTCCTGGAGCGTGCGCCCCAAGGTCGCCAAGGTGAACATTCATTCCGTCGCCAAATGGCTGGAAGACAATGTCTTTATGGAGGATCACGCCCACGGTGTGCGCAATCTGGTGATGAACCCGGATCTGCTGTCGGACATCAGCCACTAGAAACGGCCGCGCTAAGGCGCTGATTGCTTGTCCGCCGAATCCCCCCACGCAGGACAAGCCAAGGGCTTCGCGCTGCCCGCGCGAAGCCCTTTTTTCTTTCAGACTGACAAGCGGCCCGTTGCGGCTCAGGACGCCGTGGCGGCGGCGGCGTCTTTCATTGCATCGACGCCTTTCTTCCACAGGTTGCCCTGCCACAGCTCCTCAAGGCCCGTTTCACCGCTGGCGCCCTTGGTGGTCAAATAGTCATAATAAGAGGTCGGCTTGTGCCCGGTGATGTTATAGAAATCCGGGCTGCAGCGGGTGTAGAAGCCGTTTGTCAGATACTCAAAGAACTCGGCGCGGGTGCTGCCGAAATCGGCCTCGAACTGCTCCATCGACTGGGCGCGGTACGCGATTTCCTTGCCCATCGCGCGGCCCAGATCAGCGGCGATTTCCGCCATCGACTGCGGCGCCGGGCCGGTGATGTCATAGAATTTGTTGCCATGCCGCGCGGGGCCTTCCGCCAGCACCACCGCCGCTGCCTCGGCGATGTCGCGGGTAGCGACAAAGGAATTTCGCATATCCCCCAGCGGGTTGGAGAACCAGCCCTCGGCTCCGATGGTGTCGCAATCGGTCTTCAGCAGGTGATTCATGAAAAAGTTGTTGCGCAGCGCGGTCACGTTCAGACCCGCTTCAATCAGCGCCTTTTCGCCCCACCAGTAATGCTGCAGCATCAGCGGAATACCTGCGCCTGCGCGCGAGGCATGGGTATCCGCATCATAATCGGCGGTGTTGGTATCGGCGCCCATGCAGCTTATGCGAACCACATGTTTGATCTGGTCCTTGCGGCCGCCCAGTGCCTTGGCAAAGTTCAGATGCCCCTCCAGCATCGGGTCCAGCGAGGCGGAATAGACCGCCGAAACACCGTCCAGCGCCGCGTCCCAGGTGGCCGGTTCCGACAGGTCGAACTTCACCACCTCATCGGCGCCCAGCGCGGTCAGCTGGTCTGCCTTGGCTTCGCTGAAGTAGCAGGCGCGCACGGTGAAACCGCCGGCGGCGGCCAAGCGGGCGACCAGTTCCCGGCCGATACGGCCGGTGGCCGAGGTGATCAGAACGACGGGTTTGGACATGGGGGATCCTCCTGCTGCCGCGCACTGTCCGAACGGCGCGCGCAAATATTGCAAATCTGCGCAGACCCTACCGCAAAAGCCTGGTGCCAAGCCTCCGAAACCCGACGCAAAATGCCATGGTTTCGCCAGACCTCAGGCCGCTGTCACTCGGCGATGTCTTCCGCCCACAGCTCCGGCCTTTCCCGGATGAACCGCTCCATCAGCGCGATGCAGTCCGGATCCTCGGCAATCACCACCTCGACACCGCGCGAGCGCAGGAATTCCTCGTTGCCGCCAAAATTCTGCGTGTCGCCGATCACCACCCTCGGGATGCCGAACTGCACAATGGTACCACTGCACATCATGCAGGGCGACAGCGAGGTATAAAGCACCGTATCGCGATAGGATCTCTGCCGCCCCGCCTTGCGCAGCGCGTCCATCTCGCCGTGGGCAATCGGATCGCCTTTCTGCACCCGCTGGTTGCGGCCCTGCGCCACCACCTGGCCCTCCCGCGCCAGAACAGACCCGATGGGGCAGCCGCCCTCGTCAAATCCCGCCCTGGCTTCTTCATAGGCAATGCGCAGCAGGCGTGTATCGTCGTCGGTCATCATCAGGAACCGCCTCTTATTGAATGCAAATTAGCTGTTCAGGAAGCCTGCCGAGTTGCCCGCAATGGGTCAACCCCGCCCGCTCAGACTGCCGCAGTGCCCACCAGCTTGATCGACTGCCGCCAGAACCGGGCCATCAGGAAGACGCCGGCGGTTGTAAGCCCGGCGATCAGCCCCACCCAGACACCAACGCCGCCCCATTCCAGCATAAAACCAAAGACATACGACGCAGGAATCCCGACGGCCCAATAGCTGAGCACCGCAATCACCATCGGCACGCCGGTGTCCTGCACTCCGCGCAGCAGCCCCAACGCAATGGCCTGCATTCCGTCCATCAGCTGAAACAGCGCCGCCGCCGCCAAAAGCCCGGCACCGATCAGCAGGATCTCCGTCTTCTGCGGATCCGCCGGATCCAGGAACAGCGACATCAGCGGGTCCGGAAGGGTCAAAAACAGAGTGATCCCAACCACGGACACCACCAGCGACATCACTGTCACAACCTTGCCGCCGCGCGCCATATGGTCCCGGTCACCCCGGCCAAAGGCATTGCCTGCCCGGATCGTTGCCGCATTGGACAGTCCCAGATGCACCATGAACGTCAGCCCCGCCAGCGAGATCGCAATCCCGTGCGCAGCCAGCGGCACCGTGCCCAGCCACCCCATCATCATGGCTGAGGCCGCAAACAGGCTGGTCTCAGCCAGGGTGGTCAGCCCGATCGGCGTTCCCATCCGCAACACCTGCCCCAGCATCTCCCAGTCGGGGCGCTGGAAATTCTTCAGCAGCTCATGCTCCGGCAGCACCTTCAGCGCATAGGCCAGCACCAGCACAAAGGACACCCCATTGGTCACCAGCGACGCAATCGCCGCCCCGGTGATGCCCAGCTCCGGCGCGCCCCAGTTGCCAAAGATCAGCGCATAGTTCACCAACGCGTTCAGCACCGCCCCGAACACTGACAGCCACAGCACGATCTGGGTCCGCTCAAGCGCCGCCAGATACGACTTGGCCACCATATACAAAAGCGCCGGAAAGATCGCCCAGCCTGCAATCCGCAGGTATTCAGCCGCCGCATGGGCGATATCCGCCTGCTGCCCCAGCATCAGCAGAATAGGCTCCGACCACCACAGCAAGGGCATCGCCAGCGCACCATACAGCAGCGACAGCCATAGCCCCATCCGGGTGCTGCGCCGGATCTGCCGCTCTTCCCCGGCACCGGCTGCCGCCGCCACCATCGGCATCACCGCAAAGGCAAAGCCGGACCCCAAAAGGAAGATGGAAAAGAAATAGGTTGCCCCCAGCGTCACCGCCGCCAGCGCCTCCACCCCGTACCAGCCCAGCATCACGGTATCGGTCAGGCCGATTGCAAACTGCGCCACATGGCCGCCGATCAGCGGCAGCCCAAGGATGGCTATCGCCCTGGTATGGCCGCGCAGGGACATCTCGGTGTGTTTGGGTGCGAATGTGCTCATACAGCCAGCCTTAGGCGGGACAGTCATTCCCGGCAAGAGCGGAGTTTCCTTGCCCCTGCACAGGTCTATGGTGATATCCTGCACAGGAAGATTTCCCGCCTGCCGCCCAGGAGCCATTCCCGATGTCCAACACCTTTGCCCAGCTGATCCCCGATGCCCGCGCCTTTCTGGCGGCGCTTTCGCAGAACAACTGCCGGGACTGGTTCACCGCGCATAAGGACAAGTATGAGGCCCAGCTGAAGCCTCCCGCGCTGCGGCTGCTGGACGAAGTTTCCCAAGCGATCAGCCTGCGCAGCGGTGCCGAAGTCACGGGCAAATTGTTCCGCCCGCAGCGCGACGTGCGGTTTTCCAAGGACAAGACCCCCTATACCACCCATCTGCACCTGATGTGGACGCTGAACAGCAGCGGCTGTGCGCTGTTTTTCGGGCTGGCCCCGGATTATTGCACCGCAGGCGGCGGCATCATGGGTTTCAGCAAGCCGCAGCTGCCGCGCTGGCGGGCGGCCATCGACGGCGCCTATGGCGACGAGGTCGCCGCACTGACGGACATCCTGGCGCTCAAGGGCTTCGCCGTCAAAGACCCGGAACTGAAACGCGTGCCCGCCCCCTATGGCAAAGCCCACCCGCACGGGCACCTGCTGCAGCGCAAGTCCCTGACCTTCTGGCACGGGATGACTGCGCGTGAACAAGCCGCCCCGATGCAAGCCCTGATGTCAGCCTATCTGATCCAGGAGCCGATGTTTGCCCTGCTGGACAGTGCCCTGACCGCGTGATCCTTTACAATGCCCGCAGCATGATCTGGACCGCCAGCACCGCCACCACTGCGCCTGCGGCGATCTCCAGCACTGCCGCTGCCCGCAGCGCGCCCGTCCCTTGCAGCTGCGCCAGCGCGCCCTTGCGCAGGGTGACCGCCGCCGCCGCCACCGCCACAGTCACCGCCGCAGTGCCAAGCCCCATGGCAAAGGCGCCGGCAACCCCGGCCCACAGCACCCCCATGCGCCAGGTCAAAAGCAACAGAAACACCGCCCCCGTGCAGGGCCGCAGTGCCACCGCGCCAATGATTGCCAGCGCGTCGCGCAGCGAGGCGACACTGGCCGCCTCCTCCGCGGTGGGCCCGTGCCGGTGCCCGCAGGCGGCACAGGCGTCTCCCTGTTCAGGGTGGTGGTGATGCGGGTGTTGCCCTTCCGGCCCGCCACCCCGGCTGGCCAGCAGCCGCCGCGCCCCGCGCTGCAGCAGCCACAGCCCCACCAGTGCAATCAGCCCGTAGGACATCGGCGCCAGCACATCCTCGGCCGCACGGGTCAGCTGCTCCCGCCCCCAGTCCAGCAGCAGCAGCCCGCCCGCCACCAGCAGCACCGCAGTGGCCGCCTGCGCCAGCGAAGACGCCACAGCCAGCCCGGCCAGCCGCGCCAGCGGCACCGGCTTGCCCATGCCATAGCCGCCGATCACCAGCTTGCCATGCCCCGGCCCGGCGGCATGAAAGAACCCGTAGGCGAAACATAATCCAAGCAGCGCCGTCAGCGCTCCGGGTTCACCGGCCCGCAAGGCCCGCAGCCCCCGCGCCATCGCAGTCTGCGCCTCGCGCTGGCCTTCGCCCGCCCAGGCGGCCACAACGCCGGCGCCGCCGAAGCCCCACAGCCAGGCGGCGGAAACCGCAACAGCCAGCACTGAAACTGCGAGAAAAGCCCGCACCTTATGCCCCGCAACTCAACTGCACGGTATCCGCAAATGCTGCCCCTACCTCAGGATACGCCGCCTCTGCCTGATCCGCGGGCATCGCATAGAGCAGCTCTTCAACTTTGGTATAGGCCGCGTCCAGATCCGGCGGGGTGACATGGCCTTGGCAGCCGCCTGAAACCTTCAGCCCGCCGGTCAGGGTATAGGCCGTGTAATACGTCGGATCATAGGCCTTGATCATCACCCCGTCCGCGGCCTGCGGCTGCGCCAGAACGCGCCGGTGGCGGGTGGTGATGCGCCCCTCGGCGACCTCTGTGGACAGATGCTCCGGCGCTCCCAGCGCCAGCGCAGCACCATCCCGGGTCAGATAGGTGTCGCCCTGAAACCCCTCGGTCCAAACCATGTCGAACCCCTGCAGCCCGGCCAGTTCCGCGGATGTCAGCGCGCCATCAAAATCGCCGTCCAGCCCCCGATCCTCGAAAATCAGCAGTGAATAGAACTCGTCATAGGCCCAGGTGATCTCCACTGCCTGCAACTGCCCGGCATCCGAAACAATCACCTTCAGCGCGGTATCGACAAAAATATGCGGATGCGATCCGGCGCCCTGCGGCACCAGAAGCGCAAACGAAAGCAAAGGAGCAAAACGTTTCATAGCCACAGCTTTACGCCCCAATCCGCGCCCCCGCAACAGCCGCGCACCTCACCGGCAGTCTTCAGCCCGCCCGCTTCTTTCTGGCCGGAAATACCCTGGGGTGAGGCCGGAAGGCCGAGGGGCAACGCCCCTTCTTGCAACAAGAAACCGCAAAAGCCCGCCGATTGCCGCCCGATCCGCCGAGTTAACCGGCAGCCTCCCGCGCCACTGCCGCAATTGCCGCCCGCACATCCGCCTCGCGGCTGCGGTGGTTGGTAATCGCCGCGCGCAGCATCACCCGGCCTTGCGAACGGGTGGTGGAAAACACCGCCTCGCCGCTCTCCTGCAGGGTCTGGGCAACCCGCGCATTCACTTCTGACTGCGCCTCCGGCGGCAGATCGCTGCGGGCAGTGAACACGCAGACATTCGACACCACCGGCGCGCCCAGTGCCATATCGGGCTGCGCCTCAACTTGCGCCGCCATATATGCCGCCAGCTCGCAGTTCCCTGTAATCGCCTCGCAGAACGCTGCCTCGCCATAGGTCTCCAGCGCGGTCCAGACCTTCAGCGCCCGGTTGCCGCGGCTCAGATCGATGCCGTAATCACAGAACCATGGCTCGCCGCCCGCCAGCCCGCGCTCGGCCCCCTCCAGATAGGATGGCCGCGCCGAAAACGCCGCCCGGTGCTCGTCTTCGTTACGCAGCAGCGCCATGCCGCAGTCATAACCCACATACATCCACTTGTGGAAATCCAGCGCAATACTGTCGGCCCGTCCGATCCCGTCCGACAAAGACCGCCAAGGCTCAGCTGCGATCCGCGTCCAGGCGCCAAAAGCCCCGTCCACATGCAGCCACAGGCCCAGTCCGGACGCCGCATCGGCCAGCGCATTCAGATCATCATACAGCCCTAGATCCACCGATCCGGCTGTGCCCACCACCAGGAACGGCAGCGCCCCGGCAGCCTTGTCTTCCGCCACCATCGCCGCCAAAGCCGCACAGTCGATCTGCCCGCCAGCCAAAGGCACCCTGCGCAGATTGTCCGAGCCGATGCCCAAAAGCTCCACCGCCTTCAGCGTTGCATTATGCACGCCCTCGCCCGCATAGGCCGTCAGCCGCACGTCACCCTGACCACGCTGGCGCAGGTCCTTCATCACCCGCAGCCGTGCGGCCTGAAAGGCTATCACCGTTGCCTGCGAGGTACCCGTGACCAGCAGCCCGCTGGCCCCATCAGGCATCCCCATCTTGCGGCGCGTCCAATCCACCACCGCGCGCTCCATATAGTTCGCGCCGTGATCGCGCCCGCCCATGTTGGCATTGACCGCCGCCGCCGCGACCGAAGCGATCAGATCCGACGCCAGTCCCGACCCCTGCACCCAGCCCCAGAACCGCGGATGGGTGTTGCCGCCGTGATAGGGCAGCACGTCGCGGATGATCCGGTCCACTGCCGCCTGCGGCCCCTGCGCCTGCGCTGTCACCGCATAGCGCGCATCAATATCCTCAGGCACCGGCTGCCAGGGGTGCTCTGCGGCTTCCTGCATCTGATCCAGCCCCGCCTCCAGCATCCGCTGCGCCTCCGCCCGGAACGCCGCCCAGTCCTGCGTCTTGATCCCCTTGTCAGCCACTTGGCGGCCCTCCTCATACCATTCGCTGGCCGAGGTGTAGCCCGCAGCCCCCTGCACCGCACGGAGAATATCGCCGCACCCGGATTACCGGAACCTACTTTCGATGGTTTGAAAACTATCTGCCCTTCAGCCCGCCGTCTGAAAAGTTCCATTACCCCGCAAACCATTCCGCCCGGCGGCACGCCCCTCAGCCCTCGACCGCTCGGTCCTGCCGGAGGCACGCTTTCAACATGACGGCGGGGGCTTACCCCCGCCTGCGGCCAACAGATGCCCTGACCGCTCAACTCCCTGACCTTAGCAGACCCCCAAGCCGCCTTATCCACAGCCCCTTGCGTCCCTCTTCCACCCGGCCCCGACACCTGCCATAATGGCTGCCAATCAACACCAAGGAAGAGCAGTTCCCGCACATGGCCGACGACCTCCTCAGCACGCCTGCAGCCGACACCTATGACGCCTCCTCGATTGAAGTTCTGGAAGGGCTTGAGCCGGTCCGCCAGCGCCCCGGCATGTATATCGGCGGCACCGATGAGCGCGCGCTGCACCACATGGTCGCCGAGATCCTCGACAACTCGATGGACGAGGCCGTCGCGGGCCATGCCAACCGTATCGAAGTCACCCTGAACGCGGATTATTCCGTCACCATCACCGACAACGGCCGCGGCATCCCGATCGACCCGCACCCAAAGTTCCCGGACAAATCCGCGCTTGAGGTGATCCTCTGCACCCTGCACGCGGGCGGCAAGTTCTCCGGCAAGGCCTATCAGACCTCCGGCGGCCTGCACGGCGTCGGCTCTTCGGTGGTGAACGCGCTGTCGGATTCGCTGGTGGTCCAAGTGGCCAAGAACAAGGAACTGTTCGAGCAGCGCTTCTCCCGCGGGTTGCCGCTGGGACCGGTGGAAAAAATCGGCGCCGCCCCCAACAAGCGCGGCACCTTCGTGACCTTCCACGCGGATGAGCAGATCTTCGGCTCCCACCGGTTCAAGCCCAAGCGCCTGATGACCCTGGTGCGCTCCAAAGCCTATCTGTTCTCCGGCGTCGAAATCCGCTGGAAAACCCACATTGACGACGGCGAAACCCCGGCCGAGGCCACCTTCCACTTCCCCGGAGGATTGCGCGACTACCTGAGCGAAGTCCTGGGCAAATCCTCCGTCTATGCTGACGCGCCCTTTGCCGGCAAGGTCGAGTTCCGCGAGAAATTCGGCGAACCGGGCTATGTCGAATGGGCGATCAACTGGACCCCCTCGCGCGACGGTTTCACCCAGTCCTACTGTAACACCGTCCCCACGCCCGAGGGCGGCACCCATGTGGCCGGTTTCTGGTCCGCGATCCTAAAAGGCATCAAAGCCTACGGTGAGCTGGTCGGCAACAAAAAGGCCGGCAGCATCACCCGCGACGACCTGATGGCGGGCGGCTGCGCGCTGGTCTCCTGCTTCATCGCCGACCCTGCATTCGTCGGCCAGACCAAGGACCGCCTGTCGACTGAGGGCGCCAGCAAAATGGTGGAAAACTCGGTCCGCGACCATTTCGACAACTGGCTGGCGGCGGATACCAAATCCGCCGGCGCCATCCTCGACTTCCTTGTGCTGCGCGCCGAGGAACGCCTGCGCCGCAAGCAGGAAAAAGAGACCCAGCGCAAATCCGCCACCAAGAAACTGCGCCTGCCGGGCAAGCTGACCGATTGCACCTCCAAAGACCGCTCCGGCACCGAATTGTTCATTGTCGAGGGCGACTCGGCCGGCGGCTCAGGCAAGGGCGCGCGCAACCGGGTCAATCAGGCGCTGCTGCCTTTGAAGGGCAAAATCCTGAACGTGCTGGGGGCTGCCTCCAACAAGATCGGCACCAACGCCGAAATCCGCGACCTCTGCGAGGCGCTTGGCGTCGGCACCGGCACCAAGTTCAACCTCGACGATCTGCGCTATGACAAGATCATCATCATGACCGACGCGGACGTCGACGGCGCCCATATCGCCTCGTTGTTGATGACTTTCTTCTTCACCCAGATGCGCCCGCTGATCGACGGCGGCCACCTCTATCTGGCCTGCCCGCCCCTGTTCCGCCTGACCCAAGGTGCCCGCCGCGTCTACTGCCTGGACGAGGCCGAGCGCGACAAATGGCTGGAAAAGGGCCTGGGCGGCAAGGGCAAGATTGATGTGAGCCGTTTCAAGGGTCTTGGCGAAATGGACGCCAAAGATTTGAAAGAAACCACCATGGACCCCACGACCCGCAAGCTGATCCGCGTCACCATCGACGAGGACGAACCCGGCGAGACCGGCGAGCTGGTCGAACAGCTGATGGGCAAGAAACCCGAGCTGCGCTACCAGTATATCCAGGAGAACGCGAAGTTCGTGGAGGAGCTGGATGTTTGAGGGAATTTCCTGAATGAACAAAAATAGCTATTTTGTTTCAGACTTAGAATGCATTGGCGGAGACATCATAAACAAACAGAAATGCCCAAGAGCAGTTTCTACAACCTGCCCGCATTGTTCAGCTAATGCAGTCTTCTCATTGGTAAACATCTACCAAATCACACCGATTGGATGCTGGCCGCGCCACGGCAAGTGCCCAAAATGCATGCGTTCCGTAAAGTTTGTTTTCTTCTTTGAGGATTCCCCCAGTAACGAAGCAATTAACCCTTCTGATGTTGCAATTTTCCCCACCCCTCAGAACGCTCGACGGCCAATTAATTTACCTGATGATCTGCCACAGAGGTTAAAGAGAGCAATCAAGGATACTGAGGAAACATTTCAATCTGGGCTGTATTCTCCCTGCTTAACTTCTGGCAGGAGGGCATTGGAAGGAATTTTCAAGCAAC
>NZ_JAKFZM010000055.1:0-22549 GCF_021654205.1 Leisingera sp. MMG026
ATTCAAGCAGCTGCCAATGCAGCGTTTGACGGGTATCTAGGTTACGCCGGGGACGCAGTTTCTTTTTCCGCATCTGACAACGTAGCTAGCGATTTTGCTTTTGCGGCCGCACTTTACGATGCTAACAACGACGTCGCCTTCGATCCTGAAACCCTGCTGGCAGCACACTTTGGCCAGGCACCAATGCCCATGAAGGTATTTTTGAGATTTGGCGGACGGTCATAAAAACGGTGTTACACAAGGCGTTCTGGCGATACTGGTACCAAGGGTTCCTTGTTGGCAATCCGCTCGACTGGGAACTCCAACGCCGCGTTGCCCTGATCGACGACGCAATATGGAACGCTGGCCCCGAAGCCGTCGCCGCGGAAATCGAGCGCATCCGCCGCCTGTTCGAGCTGGAACAAGAGGTCGCCCGCCTCAAGGAACACCTTGCAGCAGTTGAACACATTCCCGTTGCGGCGCTGATCGGTGACAATGGCGGGCCGCCGCTGGAGGATGCTCCGGCACGTGCCTTCCAAACGGACCTCATGCTGATCTGGACGGAAGCAGAGAAACTGGAAGAGGAAATTGCAAAACCGTCCCCCTCCCCTTCGCAGCTGGAAAAAATCGCCAAGGCTCTCTGGGACATTTCACGGCGCATGGCAGCATACTGCGGGTCGATTGCCGACGGCATGATCCGCGAAGGCTCCAAGGAACTGGCAAAGGCCGGGGCCAAATGGACCGCTGGAGCAACAGCAGTGACTGTCACTGCTCAAACTGAAAGCGTGCAATCAGTTGCCAAAGCCATTTGGGCCTTTGTAAAAACGCTTCCACCCGGCTGAATTACCCCTCCCGCCCAGCCGCAAGGCCGGGCCGTGTCTGACCTTCGCTGTCAAACCGCCGGTTTGCCTTCGGCAAAACGGCGGGCGCTTCGCTTCCGCCTGCGGACCGGCACTGCCCTCACCATGATCTGCAAACACCTCCCCTCCCCAGCCAAACGCCTCAAATTTTCCGCTCTCCCTGCGCACGGGACCAAAATGCGCTATACTCGCCTCATTCCGCGAAACGCGCGCCCCTCTGGCGGGAAACACAGCAAAGGAGGACGACCCGCATGGATGCAATCAAAGCGACCGAATATGCCCGCGCGCTGTATAGTGCGCATGGCGACAAGGCCGAGCTGGAAGCCGCGCAGAAAATGCGCAGCTGCGAAGCAGCCGGCAAAGACGATGAGGCGGCGGACTGGAAAGCCGTGCGCCAGGCGATCCGCGCAATGCGCGGGCCGAACCAGACCTGAGACCGGCAGCCGCTGGAGTGCCGCCAACCGGTGCTCCAGCCCTGCTGAACACTGGCCTTCTAACCACCCCGTTTACCACGATTGAAACGCGCCTTGGCATTTGGCATACTGCGGGCAATTCCGCGGGCATCAGATCCGCAAGCCAAAAAACGGGGCACGAGCCAGATGAGATTTTTCCTGACCGCCGCGCTTTGCGCCGGATCTCTTGCAGCATTGGCACCTTCGGGGGCCGAGGCCGGCGCGATTGAACGCGCCTGCCGCCAGTCGGACCGCACCGCGGCCTCGCCCGGGTTGTGCAGCTGCATCCAGAAGGTGGCCAACCGCAGCCTAACGCGGGCCGAGCGCAAGACCGTGTCGAAATGGTTTTCCGATCCGCACCAGGCCCAGGTGGTGCGCCAGTCCTCCAGCCGCACGGACGAGCGGCTGTGGCTGCGCTACAAGGCCTTTGGAGATCATGCAGCGCGCAACTGCGGCTGAGCCTGCCTTCGTCATTTCCCCAAGCAGCACGGTGAAGCAAAGGCACCCCATGGGTGCCTTTGACCGTTTTGATACATCTGCGCTGCGGCATTTTCGCAAGGGGGAAAGGCTGTGCCTTTGCCCCCCTTGACCGGGCTGCAGCAAAGCGGAACAAACGGCGTAAGGTATTGGAGCGATTGCATGTTGATCAAAGGTGTTACCCTGCGCGGGCTGGAAGTGTTCGAGGCTTTGGCCAAGACCGGATCGGTGGCGCAGGCGGCAGAGATGACCGGCCTCAGCCAGCCCGCCGTCAGCCAGCAGATGCGCAACCTGGAAAAGGCACTGGACAGCGAGTTGATCGACCATGGCCGCCGCCCGATGGTGCTGACCGCCGCCGGGCGCAGTTTCCTGGCCCGGACCGAGGCGGTCCTGTCGGAGCTGCGGCTGGCCCAAAGCGAGCTGACGGTGATGGATCTCAGCCACTTGCAGGCGCTGTCGATCGGTCTGATTGACGATTTCGACAACGACCTGACCCCGCGGCTGGCCACAATTTTAGCGGACAGCCTGACACAGTGCCGGTTCAAGATGATCACCGCCTCCAGCCATGACATCGTGCAGGCAATGGAGGCCCGCGAGCTGCATATTGCCGTTGCCGCCACCGCCGGCGGGCTGCATGAGGGGCTGGTGGAATACCCGCTGGTGCGCGATCCCTTCATTCTGGTGGCGCCGCGCGGCGCCTTGTCCGATGCGGCACAGGCGGCGGAGCAGCTGCAGGACTTGCCGTTCCTGCGCTACGCGCGCGAGCAGCTGATCTCGCAGCAGATCGAGGGACTGCTGGTGCGCCAGAAGCTGGAGTTCGAGGACCGGTTCGAGGTCGGCTCGCATCTGGCGCTGATGGCGATGGTGGCGCGGCGGATCGGCTGGGCGGTGACCACGCCGCTGGGATATATGCGGGCAGCACGGTTCCACGACCAGATCGATGCTTTTCCGCTGCCCTTTGGCGAGATGTCGCGGACAATTTCACTGTTTACAGCGGCTGATTGGGCCGACCGGGTGCCGCGCGACGTTGCGGAAACCCTGCGCCGGCTGGTGCAGACCCAGATGATTGATCCGGCGGTGCAACAGCTGCCTTTCCTGGCAGGCGATTTCCGGGTGATCGCCGAATAAGTCAGAGGACCGCTTTGAGGCCCTTGGCAGCAGCCTCGATCAGATCCAGGCAGCCGTCGAAATCGCGGGTATAGTAAGGGTCCGGCACATGGTCGGCACCTGATGCCGGAGCGTAGCCCGTGAACAGGCGCACCGGGGTTTCATTGCCTGCCGGACGCAGGGCCTCGATATTCTCCAGATTGCTGGCGTCCATTGCAATGATCAGATCGAAAGCTTCGAAATCACCGCGCCGGAACTGCCGCGCCCGCAGGTCCGAGATATCCAGCCCCCGCGCCTGCGCTGCTACCTGCATCGGGCCGTATGGCGGCTCGCCTGCGTGATAGGAGGCCGTGCCGGCACTGTCGGTTTCTACATCCGGGCACAACGCGCGGAACACGCCTTCGGCCGCCGGAGAGCGGCAGATGTTTCCTAGGCAGACAAACAGAATACGGGTAGGCATGCGTCTATGGCTCCTGTGAATAGGGTCAGTGATAGGAGGTTCCGCGGCGATGGGAAAGAGTGCGAAGATTGTCATCCTGACGGGCGCCGGGATTTCCGCCGAAAGCGGGCTGAGCACCTTTCGCGATGAAGGGGGGCTGTGGGCGCAGCACCGGATCGAGGACGTGGCAACACCCGAAGGTTTTGCCCGCAACCCGGATCTGGTGCATCGCTTTTACAATGCCCGCCGCGCCCAGGCGGCTGAGGCCAGGCCTAATGCGGCGCATCAGGCGCTGGCGCGGCTGCAAAGGGAACATCCGGGCGAGGTGGTGATCGTTACCCAGAATGTGGACACCCTGCACGAGGCCGGCGGCGCGGCGGATGTGCTGCATATGCACGGCAGGCTGGAAGGCGCTGTTTGCGCCACGTGCGGCCATAGCTGGACTGCACCGATGGAAATGCAGACCGGACACCCCTGCCCCGCCTGTGCGGCGCCTGCGGGCCGGCCCGGCGTGGTCTGGTTCGGCGAGATGCCGTATTTCATGGAAGAGATCTACACCCATCTCGCAGATGCGGATCTGTTTGCCGCCATCGGCACCTCGGGCGAGGTCTATCCGGCTGCCGCTTTTGTCGATGAGGCGCATCTGGCGGGCGCCCATACGGTGGAGCTGAACCTGGAACCCTCTGCCACCGCCTCCCGCTTTGCCGAGCGCCGCTTTGGTCCCGCCACCGAAACCGTCCCGGCCTGGGTGGCAGGACTGCTGGGCTGATCCTGGACACCAAAAAGCCCGCCATCCGGCGGGCTTTGGGCGCGAAGGAGGGCTGCGGCGCAGCCTGACGCCGCGCCCGCCCTACTCTATCGTGCCCGGGTTCAGTTTGAGTGGCTGCCGTGACCTTCGGCTTTGCGTTCCAAATCGACCGGCACTTCGATTTCGACTTCGCCGGCGTTTTCGAACACCAACGTGACTTTGACCACATCGCCATGGTTCAGCGCCTGGTTCAACCCCATGAACATGATGTGGTCGCCGCCGCGCTTCAGCATATGGGTGTCGCCCTCGGCAATGGCAAAGCCTTCTTCGACATGCATCATCTTCATGACACCGTCATCACCTTCCTTGTGGGTGTGCAGCTGCACCCTGGCGGCCACATCCGAGCGGACATCGATCAGCCGGTCATCCGCATGGGTCTGGTTCATGATCGCCATGAAAGCAGCACCGGCCTTGGCGGTGGGCGAGGACACCCGTGCGTATTGGTCATGGACCATGATTTTGTGGGCACCGTCTGCAAAAGCGGACCCGGCCAATGCGGCTGCCGCAGCGGCGGCAAGGAATACAGATTTCAGGGACATTTTGTGCCTCCTCATAAGAAACGATTGAATTTTGGGGAAATGGGCTTGTCTGCAATCAGGCCGCAGGCGGCGAACGTGCGCTGGCCCTTGGTTTGAAATAGCTGCCAATGGCGGCCTTATGCGAAACCGCGTGCACACGGCCCGCCGACTGCCCGGAAACCGGCAGCGTGGCAGGCGGCGCCACGGCGTCCAGCAGATGCATCACGCAATCAGGGCAGCTGTGCGGCGGCTGGACCGGCTGGCCTTCGCTGTCCACATAGATAACTTCCGGCCCCAAACCTGTGCAGATCACCATCTGCCCGGCCGCATCGCGCATACCCTGCCGTGCAGCAGCGCTATGGCCTGTCAGGGCAACCGCAAGGGCCAGGAACAGGCCAAGGTAAAGACGCAGAATGTGTTTCATCGCAGGCAGATATGCCCGCCCTGTACCGCCGCCGCAAGAGCCATCACCGCGGCAGATTGCGCAAACGCAAACACCGCGCATGATTGCTCATGCGCGGTGTCTGTAACTGTAACTGAAATCCAGTGAAAGGATCAGGCCAGTTCGACCAAGCGAGGCCTATCAGGCCTCGGCGGCTTGTGCCTTGGCGATCTCTTTTTTCACTTTCAGGGCGGTGTCGGACAGCTCTTCGTTCTTGGCTTTTGCCAGGAAGGCGTCCAGACCGCCACGGTGATCAACCGAGCGCAGGGCTGCTGCGGAGATCTTCAGCTTGACGCCGCGGCCCAGGGTCTCGGACTGCAGGGTCACATCATTCAGGTTCGGCAGAAACCGGCGGCGGGTTCTGTTTTTCGCGTGGCTGACATTGTTGCCAGTCATCGGGCCTTTTCCGGTCAGTTCGCAACGGCGCGACATATCATCATCCTTCGTTTTTCGGAGGTCCGGAGCAGATCCGGACCAAATCACAAGGGGCGCTGCCATTGGCTGCGCCCGAAAACTGGTCCGCTGCTCATACGATCAACCAGCAACAGCGTCAAGTGATTCAACTCAGCTTTCTTGAGGCGCTTACTGCCCGTTTTCCTGTTCGGCTGCAAGCCTTTCAAGCCGGGCGTCCGCCGCGGCGCCAAGCTGCGGCCTGCCGCGCTGGCGCGCAACCCGCGCCAAGCGCCGCCAATAGGTCTGCGAGCGCCTGCGCCGCTCTCTGTGCAGGTCCAGAACCCGCGCCGCAGTCAGCGGGCCTGTGTGCAGCATCGACTGCAGATCCCAGAAACTGCCGCCCTCGCGGATCACCTGGCTGGCGGGATGGCCGCCGCAGGACAGCCGGCACAGCTGCAGGTCCGGAAACACCGCCTGTATGTACAGCGCATGGTTCAGATCCATCTTGCGGAACGGATCGAACAGTACCACCCCTTTCACGCCGTGGCGGCCATAACGGATCAGGTCGCCCAGCGCTTCATCGAAAGCGGCCGCTTCCTTGCGGCGGCGGTCATGCGGCACCGCACCTTGCGCAATGGTGTATTGCGGCGAGACAGCGATCAGCCGCTTCAGGTTCAGCGCCGAAGAAAACCGCAGCGCCCCGTAGCCGCCCATGGAAAACCCCATGGCCGCCGCGTCCCTATAGCCCTTGGTCAGGTCTTTCAGGCTGCGCGACAGCGCCTGGGTTTCGCTGTTCACATACCAGTCGTTGTCGCGGCACTGGATATGCAGATGCGCATAGCCGTGCCGGGTCATGTTTTTCACCGGGCCGCGGTCTTCGAATTCGCCCGCCACGGCAACCCGCTGACGGAAGGTCGCAAACAGGCGCTTTGCCCCCGCGTTGAACAGCGAGGCGCGCAATTTTTCGCCGTCAAAGACCCGGATCTCCTGCATGGCGGTCAGCCCTTCAGATGGTCCTGCAGCATCTGCTGCGCCGCCGCCGCCGGGGTCAGCGCACCCTTGGCCACCTGGCCGGACAGCTCTGCCATGGCGGATTGGGCACTGGCGGTATGCAGCCGCGCCAGCAATGCCTGGCGCACTTCCTGATCGAACCAGTAGCAGGATTGATCCGCGCGCCGCCGCTCCCAATGACCGTTGTCGCGGCGCCAGGCGGTCAGCGCCTGCATCTCCTCCCAGGCTTGCTCCAGCCCGTGTTCCTCGACTGCCGAGACCATCAGCGCCTTGGGGAAGCCCTCGGGGTCCTGCGGGCGCTTGCGCAACAGACGCAGGGCACCGGCGTAGTCAGCGCAGGTGCGGGTCGCGACCGGTTTCAATGGGCCGTCGGCCTTGTTGACCAGGATGAGGTCGGCCATTTCCATGATACCGCGCTTCACCCCCTGCAGCTCATCGCCGCCGGCAGGTGCCAGCAGAAGCAGGAACAGGTCCGACATCTCGGCCACCACGGTTTCCGACTGGCCGACGCCGACGGTTTCAACCAGCACCACGTCAAACCCTGCCGCCTCGCACAGAGCCACCGCCTCGCGCGAGCGGCGGGCGACGCCGCCCAGGTGGGTCTGGCTGGGGGACGGGCGGATAAAGGCGTTCTTGTCGCGGCTGAGGCGCTCCATCCGGGTCTTGTCGCCCAGGATCGAACCGCCGGAGCGCGCCGAGCTGGGGTCCACCGCCAGCACCGCGACGCGCAGGCCCAGCGCTGTCAGCATCATGCCGAAACTTTCGATGAAGGTGGACTTACCCACCCCCGGTGTGCCCGACAGGCCGATGCGCAGCGACTGGCGTTTGTGTTTTGCCAGCTCCGACAGCAGTTCCTGCGCCTTGGTACGGTGATCATCGCGGCCGCTTTCCACCAGGGTGATGGCGCGGGCCAGGGCCCGGCGGTCGCCGGCCAGGATCTTCTGCTTCAGCTGTTCGGTATCCATGCGTGTCTTCCTGTCGTGATGGGCGGACCTTGGCGCATGCGTGGCTGCAAAGTCCAGTCCCTGCCGTTTGCCGCACAACCTACATCAGCCGATGCCGCAGAAAAGGCGGCAAATCCGCCGCGCTTGATCCGGTTTGCGCAGGCTCTGCCCCGGCGGACTGGCCGCTGGACCTGACCGCCGGCTTTGGCGATAAGGCGGCATGACCAGATTGCCGATCGAAGACGCCCTCCCCGAACTGCTGGACGCCCTGCGCGGCCATCGCCGTGCCGTGCTGCAGGCGCCGCCGGGTGCAGGCAAGACCACGCGGGTGCCGCTGGCGATGCTGGAGGCGGCGTTGACCCAGGGCCGCATTGTGATGCTGGAACCCCGCCGCCTGGCCGCCCGCGCCGCCGCCGAACGGATGGCGGAAACGCTGGGCGAGAAACCCGGCCAGACCGTCGGCTATAGGGTTCGAGGCGATGCCAAGGTTTCCAGGTCCACCCGGATCGAGGTGGTGACCGAGGGCATCCTGACCCGGATGCTGCAGTCGGACCCGGACCTGCCCGGCGTCGGCGCGGTGATCTTTGATGAATTCCACGAACGCTCGCTGAACGCCGATCTGGGGCTTGCCCTGTGTCTTGAGGTAGCGGGCGCCCTGCGCGATGACCTGATCCTGATGGCAATGTCGGCAACGCTGGACGCGGAACCGGTGGCGGCGCTGATGGACGCACCGATGGTCACCTCCGAGGGGCGCAGCTATCCGGTGGAGACGCGCTGGCTGGAACGCCCTCTGCCTGCCCAGGCCCGGCGCGGCGATGCACTGGCGGATCTGGTGGTGCAGGCGGAAAGGGACACCCGCAGCGCAGGCCGGGATCAGGGCGGCGGCATTCTGGTGTTTCTGCCCGGCGAGGGCGAAATCCGCCGCGCCGCCGGTGCCTTGGCCAAACGCCTGCCCGGCCATTGCCATATCCGCCCCTTGTTCGGCGCCCTGCCCTTTGCCGAGCAGCGCGCCGCCATTCAGCCCGAGAAGGAAGGGCGCAAGGTGGTGCTGGCAACCTCGATTGCCGAAACCTCGCTGACCATTCAGGATATCCGGGTGGTGGTGGATATGGGGCAGTCCAGGCGGGCGCGGTTTGACCCCGGCTCCGGCATGTCGCGGCTGGTGACCGAGAAAGTGACCCGCGCCGAGGCGACCCAGCGCCAGGGCCGTGCAGGCCGGGTGGCCAAGGGCGTCTGTTACCGGCTGTGGACCAAGGGCGAGGAAGGCGCGCTGATGGGTTTCGCCCCGGCCGAGATTGAAAGCGCCGACCTTACGGATCTAGCGCTGGAGCTGGCATTGTGGGGGGCGGCCCCGGAGGATCTGTCGTTCCTCAGCCCGCCGCCTGCCGGCGCGCTGAGCGAAGCGCAAGCGCTGCTGCAGATGCTGGGCGCGTTGACCGCGCAGGGGCGGATCACCGAACACGGCAAGGCGCTCTCATCCCTGCCGCTGCATCCCCGCCTTGGCCACATGCTGCTGACCGCCGGCCCGGCTGCGGCGCCGCTGGCAGCCCTCTTGGGCGAGCGCGACCCGCTGCGTGGGGCCCCTGCCGATCTGTTATTGCGGCTGAAGGCGCTAAAGGATCCCAAGGGGTTTGAACGCGCCCGCCCCTATCAGCTGAACCGCCCGGTGGTGGTACGGATCAAAAGCGAGGCCCGGCGGCTGGAACAGCAGGCCGGGCGCGGCACCGGTACTGTTACGGGTACTGGCATGCTGTCCCCGGCAGCGATGGCCGCGCTGGCCTATCCCGACCGCATCGGGCAGCGGCGCAAGGGGGACGCGCCGCGGTTTGTGCTGTCCGGCGGCAAGGGCGCGGTGCTGGAAAGCAGCGACACGCTGGCAGGCGCGCCTTTCATCGTGGCGCTGGACACCGACGGCAACCCGCGTGAAGCCAGGATCCGGATGGCAGCGCAGATCTCCCAAAGCGAAATCCGCGAGCTGTTTGCGGATCAGATCGCTTGGGATGATATGTGCGAGTGGTCCAAGCGTGACCGCCGGGTGACGGCCCGCCAGCAGGAGCGGCTGGGTGCCGTCGTACTGGATGACCGGATCTGGAAGGACGTGCCGCCGGACGCGGTGGCGCGGGCGATGCTGGACGGCGTGCGCGACCTGGGCCTGCGGCTGACCGGGGCCGCGGCCCGGCTGGCCGCGCGGGTGGAGCTGGTGCGCGGCGAAGGACATGATTTGCCGGATTTCTCCCTCCCCGGCCTGACGGATACGCTGGAAGACTGGCTGCTGCCGATGCTGGACGGGGTGAAATCCGCCGGGGACTGGAAACGTTTCGACCTGCTGCCCGCGCTGCGTGCCGCCCTCAACTGGGAGCAGACGCAGCTTCTGGACCGCGAGGCGCCGGGCAGTTTCATCACGCCGCTGGGGCGCAAGATCCCGATCAGCTATGACGGTGAGGTGCCGGAAATCTCCGTCCGCCTGCAGGAGCTGTTCGGCGTCAGCCGCCACCCATGCGTGGGCGGCGTGCCGCTGAAGATAGCCCTTTTGTCCCCGGCACAGCGCCCGATTCAAATCACCCGCGACCTGCCAGGCTTTTGGGCGGGGTCATACGCGGACGTCCGCAAGGACATGCGCGCGCAATACCCCAGGCACCCCTGGCCCGAGGACCCCACACAGGAAGATCCGACATTGCGGGCAAAACGGCGCAAATAGCCACCCGCAGAGCGCCGGAAGGCGCGCTGCCCGGCCCAACGGCCGGCGGCGCATCTGTGATGCGCTGTCCTGGCGGCGGGAGCCCTGCCCGTCCGGGGCTGCCCGGCACCCGAAGCGGCGGCACCGCGACGCTTCGCGGCGAACGCAAACGGTGCATAAATGCGGCGGCCTGCGCGCCGCCCCCGGCGGCATATCTCAGGCCGTGGCCTTGAAACTCCGGGCATTCAGGCTTACTTTCCCACAATTCCACACAAAACACGGGACCAACCCAACCACAAAGGCTGAGCATATATGACAAGCACTCTGATCCGCGCCTGGGAAGAAATTCTCAAGCCGATGCTGAAACGACCAAACCGCCTGCAAGTCGCCGCGCTGTGCTGCCGCACCGGCGAGGACGGCAAAGAAGTGCTGATGATCACCAGCCGTGGCACCGGCCGCTGGATCCTGCCCAAAGGCTGGCCGGTCGAGGGCAAGGACGGACCGGATTCCGCCCTGCAGGAAGCCTGGGAAGAAGCGGGCGTCCGCGAGGCCCGCATCTCGCAAAAGCCGATCGGTGAGTACAACTACACCAAATACCACGACAACGGTACCGAAGAACCGGTGACGACGCTGATTTTCTCCGCCGAGGTGGAGCAGCTGACCGACGACTACCCCGAATCCGCTGAACGCAACCGCCAATGGATGCGCCCGGAACAAGCCGCAACGCTGGTGCAGGAGCCGCAGCTGCAGGAGCTTTTGCGTCAATTGTAAAAGTTATGTGACATTTTCATGTCTAACGCTTGATCCGTGACCGGAGCAGCGTTAGGCGCGTGCGCAGACCTCGGAATCAGGAATGCGACGATGAGCGATCAAGATCAGCGCACGCAGTGGAACACGCTGGATAAGGATCTGAACAGGATCTCCCAGCTCGAGCTGGCGACAGCCTATGCCTCCCGGCCTCTGGTGGGGCCCGGTATCGCACTGGCCTTTATCGTAGTGGCCGGCCTGGCGGCCGGCGTCTTCTTCGGCGGCTCGGCGATGAATATGGTGGTGATCGCCGCCGCCGCATTCGGCGCTTATATGGCGATCAACATCGGCGCCAATGACGTTGCCAACAACATGGGGCCGGCGGTGGGCGCCAATGCGCTGACCATGGGCGGCGCCATTGTGATTGCCGCCATTGCCGAAAGCGCCGGTGCGCTGCTGGCGGGCGGTGACGTGGTTTCAACCATCTCCAAGGGCATCATCGACCCCGCTGCGGTTTCCAGCAGCAGCGTGTTCATCTGGGCGATGATGGCAGCCCTCATTTCCTCGGCGCTATGGGTGAACCTGGCCACCTGGGTCGGCGCGCCTGTGTCCACCACCCATTCGGTGGTTGGCGGCGTGCTGGGCGCCGGTGTGGCTGCCGCTGGCATTACCGCGGTGAACTGGCCCACCATGGGCAAAATCGCCGCCAGCTGGGTGATTTCGCCCGTTTTGGGCGGGGTGGTTGCGGCGCTGTTTCTGGCCTTCATCAAGGCCAAGATCATCTATCAGGACGACAAAATCGCCGCCGCCCGGCGCTGGGTGCCGGTGCTGGTGGGGATCATGGCAGGCGCTTTTGCCGCCTATCTGGCGCTGAAGGGCCTGAAGCGGATCGTCAAGATCGACCTGCAGACCGCACTGCTGATCGGTGCAGGCGCCGGGGCGCTGTCTTATGTGATCACCGCGCCGCTGATCAAACGCCAGTCCGAGGGCATGGAAAATCGCAACAAGTCGCTGAAGGCGCTGTTCGGCCTGCCGCTGGTGATTTCCGCCGCCCTTCTTTCCTTTGCCCATGGCGCCAATGATGTCGCCAACGCAGTTGGTCCGCTGGCGGCAATCGTGCACGCCACCGAATTCGGCGACTTCGCCTCCAAAGTCACCATTCCCACATGGGTAATGGTCATCGGCGCCTTCGGCATTTCGTTCGGCCTGTTCCTGTTCGGCCCCAAGCTGATCCGCATGGTCGGCAGCCAGATCACCAAGCTGAACCCGATGCGCGCCTTCTGCGTGTCGCTGTCTGCCGCCATCACTGTGATTGTGGCCAGCTGGCTGGGCCTGCCGGTCTCCTCCACCCATATCGCGGTGGGGGCGGTGTTCGGCGTCGGGTTTTTCCGCGAATGGCACATGGAGCGCCGCCTGAAGAAAACCGTCGAAGGGCGCCCGGCAGCCAAACGTATCGCCCCCGAAGAACGCCGCCGCCGCAAGCTGGTGCGCCGCAGCCACTTTATGACAATCGTGGCTGCCTGGGTGATTACTGTGCCTGCTGCCGCGCTGCTGTCAGCGGTGATCTTCCTGCTGCTGAACGCCATCGTCGGCTGATCCGCACTGCCGCGGCATTTTACAGCCCCCGCGCCAGCCGGCTGCGGGGGCTTTTCTTTTCACGGTTCAGAACCTCTCTACCCAGGGCCGCAGCACCAGCTCGTCGCTCCAGGTTGAGCGGTTCTGATTGATCAAGTGCATGTATTCGGCAGCGATGGCATCCGGATCCAGCATGCTGTCGGGATTGCCCAAGGCCTCGGTCCGTTCGGGCCGCGATGCATTGCGGATGCCGCCATCGATATTGACCCAGGCGACATGGATGCCTTGGGGGTGCAGTTCCCGCGCCATGGCTTGCGCCAGGCCCCGCTGCGCAAATTTCCCCATCGCAAAAGGCGCCGACAAAGCAAACCCCTTCACACCCGCCGAGGCGCCGGTGAACAGGATGGTTCCGCGCCGCCCGTTTGCGGGCTGCTGTGACAGCATCCGCCGCGCCGCCGCCTGCCCCAGCAGAAAGGCACCGTAAGCCGTGACCTCCACCGCCTTGCGGACGGTTTCCGGGTCCAATTCCGTAAGCGGTCCGCGGACACGGGCAGAGGGGTTGTAGCAAGCCACCCGCAAATCCCCTCGCAGGCTCTCCACAAGCTGCCCGATCCCTTCGCCATCAGTGCCATCCACCTGATGCAGCCGCGCGCCGGTTTCTGCGGCCAGATTTTCCAGGTTGCCAATGCTGCGCGCCGCAAGATTCAGCGCATAGCCGGCATCTGACAGCTGCCGGGCAAAAGAGGCGGACAAGCCCGTTCCCGCCCCCACGATCAGCGCAACCGGTTTCGATGATGTCTCTGCCATGCCGGAACCTCCCCTGTTGTGACACTGGAAAGCTGGTGGCCATTCCGCCCCGGTTCAAGGACCCGCAGCAACGGGCCCTCGCGTCAACTTTGAGGCTCAGGCAGGCGTGGCTGCCGGCAATTGCGCAAGGATCTCCGACGCAGGCAGCACCGTGCCAAAGCCGGCATGCAGCGCCGACAGCGTCACCTCCAGCACCTGCCCGGCGTCCAGCTCGCCACCTTTGCGCGCAGGCAGCGAGAACGCGATCAGCGCATCCTCAACAACCTGGATTTCAAACCCCAGGTTGGCTGCTGAACGGGCGGTCGAGTTGACGCAGAAGGCCGCAACTCCGCCCGCAATCACCAGCCGGGAGATGCCGCAGTCGCGCAGATGCTGTTCCAGCCCGGTGCCAACAAACCCGGAGGAGCCTGTTTTCCAGAACACCGCCTCGCCTTCCGCCGGCATGGCGCATTCCATCGGCTGACCGCTGGGCAGATCGCGGCGGAACTTGCTGATCTGCTGCGGGTCGTCGTGCATCACATGCACAACCGGCAGGCCGGCTGCGCGGAAAGCTGCAGCCAGACCTGCGATCTTCTCCTCGGCCTTCGGATTGGCCCGCTGGCGGCCGGAGGCGGTCACATTTGCCATCTCTTGCTGCATGTCGACAATCAGCAAAGCTGTGGTCCGGTCCATGAAAAATCCCTCGCGCT
Source organism: Leisingera sp. MMG026 (assembly GCF_021654205.1). Lineage (NCBI taxonomy): Bacteria > Pseudomonadati > Pseudomonadota > Alphaproteobacteria > Rhodobacterales > Roseobacteraceae > Leisingera > Leisingera sp. MMG026. The sequence goes on from NZ_JAKFZM010000055.1 coordinate 13,926, forward strand.
TGAATACCGGCGCGAGGATTGCAGAGCTGAACAGCATAAGCCAGCGCAATTCCCTTTCCACCGGACCAAAAACGGACGGCCCGCGCAAAACGCACTGCGCCGGGCCAAAGGCCCGGCGCCACGCCCAACTGGCAAGGTTCATTCTATTGAATGCACCGCAGCAGGCGGGAGCACCCGCCCTCCGCGCAACCAGCAGACGTCAGCCGCCGATGCACCAGCGCATGACAGCCTTTTGCGCATGCAGCCGGTTTTCCGCCTCGTCAAAGATCACCGATTGCGGGCCGTCCATCACGGCGCTTGTCACCTCTTCCTCCCGGTGGGCTGGCAGGCAGTGCATGAACAGCGCGTCAGGTTTGGCAGCGGCCATCAGATCGTCATTCACCTGATAGGGGCGCAGCATGTTGTGGCGGCGCTCTTTGGAGGACTGGCTGTCATGCATCGACACCCAGGTGTCGGCCACAATCAGATCGGCCCCCTCAACCGCTTTGAACGCGTCCCGCTCAACGGTCACCTTGGAGCCCGCCTTGCGCGCCAGACCGATGAATTCCTCCTCCGGATCCAATTGCGCCGGGCCGGTGAAAGTGAGGTCAAACCCGAACTGCCCGGCGGCATGCAGGAAGGAGGCACAGACGTTATTGCCGTCGCCGGCCCAGACCACTTTCCTGCCCTTGATCGACCCGCGGTGCTCCTCATAGGTCAGCACGTCGGCCATGATCTGGCAGGGGTGGGTGCGGTCCGTCAGGCCGTTGATAACCGGCACGTCCGAGTATTCCGCCATCTCGGTCAGCACAGTTTCGTCAAAGGTGCGGATCATGATCATGTCGACGTAGCGGCTGAGCACGCGGGCGGTGTCAGCAATGGTCTCGCCATGGCCAAGCTGCATGTCCTTGCCCGACAGCACCATGGTCTGGCCGCCCATCTGGCGCACCCCGGCGTCAAAGGACACCCGGGTCCGGGTCGAGGGTTTTTCAAAGATCAGCGCCACCATCCGGTCCTTCAGCGGCAGCTCATCATCCAAGGCGGCCTTGGGCTGTCCAAGTCGCGCCAGTTTGGTGGCCTTCGCCTGGTCGATGATCGCCCGCAGGTCGGATGGATCGGTTTTGTGGATGTCGAGAAAATGGTTCATCACTGTATCGCTTCTGGCTAGCGAAGGCCGGGGGCTGCCTGCCCCCGGACCCCCGGGAGTATTTATCCAAAGGTGAAGATCAGGCGGCTTCGACCTGGGCGGCGGTTTGTTCCAGGCGGTTGACTGCTTCGGTGATGTCCTCGTCGGTCAGGGTCAGCGGCGGCAGCAGGCGGATCACGTTGTCCGCTGCCGGGACGGTGATCAATTCGTTGCTGTAGCCCGCGTTAACCACGTCAATGTTGACCGCCTTGCACTTGAGGCCCAGCATCAGACCGGAGCCGCGCACCTCTTCAAACACCTCCGGGTGGTCGGCAACCAATCCTTCGAGCTTTTGCCGGAACAGACCCGACTTGCGTTTCACCTCGGCCAGAAACTCAGGCTCCGCGACATGATCCATCACCGCGCAGCCCACCGCGCAGCCCAACGGGTTGCCGCCATAGGTGGAGCCATGGGTGCCCGCAGTCATGCCGCTGGCGGCCTCTTCCGAAGCCAGCACCGCGCCCAACGGGAAGCCGCCGCCGATACCCTTGGCCACCATCATGATGTCCGGGGCGATGCCGGCCCATTCATGGGCAAACAGCTTGCCGGTCCGCCCGACGCCGCATTGCACCTCATCCAGGATCAGCAGCAGGCCGTGCTCATCACAGATTGCGCGCAACGCCTTCAGCTCCGCATCCGGCACCGGGCGGATGCCGCCCTCGCCCTGCACCGGCTCGATCAGAATCGCGGCAGTGTTGTCCGAAATGGCATTGGTCACGCCATCCAGGTCGCCAAAGGTCAGATGCACGAAGCCGGGCAGCAGCGGACCAAAGCCCTTGACCATCTTCTCAGACCCTGCGGCGGCGATGCCGGCCGAGGAGCGGCCATGAAAGGAACCGTCAAAAGTGATGATTTCCACCCGTTCGGGCCGGCCCTTGTCATAGAAATACTTGCGCGCCATTTTCACTGCCAGTTCGCAGGCCTCGGTGCCGGAGTTGGTGAAGAATACGGTGTCGGCAAAGGTATGCTCCACCAGCTTGTCCGCCAGCGCCTGCTGCTGCGGAATGTGGTAGAGGTTAGAGACATGCCACAGGTTCTGCGCTTGGGTGGTCAGCGCCTCCACCAGCGCCGGATGGGCATGGCCCAGCGCATTCACGGCAATGCCGGAGCCCAGATCCAGAAAGCGTCGCCCGTCCGCCGTGGTCAGCCAGGCGCCTTCGCCTTTGACGAACTCAAGCGGTGCACGGTTATAGGTCGGCAGAACGGACGGGATCATCAGGATCATCCTTTTCAAAGGTTGAAGCCAAAGCTGTGCAACAGCTGGGGCCTTGGGTCAACGGTGGGTCAATGATTTTGGAAGGGGATGCGCCATGAAAGGGCACAATGGATCAAAGGGCCGGTCACGCCAGGCGGCGTCGGCGTCGCGAAACGGTGGTATTTGCGCGTTTGATCATGGGTGGGTTCCATAGTGGAGGATTGAGCGAAAGAAAACCCCTTTTGTACAACCCAGCCCGCCAATCCGCCGCAGCGCCCCGCTCGCCCCTTCACCTTTGCCGAAATATTCCGGGGTGAATTGGTCGCCAGGCCAAGAGGGGCAGCGCCCCTTGCTGCACAAGACTGCTGCCGATTGCAGAGCGTTTTCTCTTGCATCCCGCGGCGGCTTGCCGCACCGCTTTGCCATGACCCGTTACACCCCGCAGAACCCGGCTCTGGCCGCCGCCCTGATCCTTGCCGCGACAACCTTCATCGCAGGCACCACTCTGCTGGCCAAGGCATTGGGAACCGGTAGCCTGGGCGCACCGCTGCATCCGCTGCAAATCAGCCATGGGCGGTTCCTGTTTGCCTTCATGGGCATTTCAACTGCGGTGCTGATCCTGCGGCCCAGGTTCATCCGGCCGCATTGGGGCTATCACATCGGGCGCACCTCCTTCGGCTGGGCCGGGGTGACGCTGATGTTTGCCTCGGTCGCTTACATCCCGCTGGCCGATGCTACCGCGATCACCTTCCTGAACCCGGTGTTCGGCATGCTGCTGGCCATTCCGCTGCTGGGCGAGCGGGTCGGCCCCTGGCGCTGGGGGGCGGCGTTGGTTGCCATGATCGGAGCGATGATCCTCTTGCGCCCTACCCCGGCCAGCTTCCAGCCCGCAGCCTTGCTGGCGCTGGGGGCCGCGGCGGTGATGGGGCTGGAGCTGATTTTCATCAAGAAGCTCGCGGGCCGCGAAGGGCCCTTGCAAGTCCTATGGTTCAACAACCTGCTGGGCGTGATGATTGCCAGCTGCGCCGTGCTGCCGGTCTGGCAAATGCCCAGCCTTGCGCAGTGGGGCGCGCTGGCCGCACTGGGGCTGCTGATGGCCTGTGCCCAGGCCTGTTTCATCAATGGCATGGCCCGCGCTGATGCCTCCTTTGCGGCGCCGTTCAGCTATGCGACGCTGGTCTTTGCAGCCCTTTATGACTTTATTGGCTTTGGCGTGGTGCCGGATGCCATTTCTTTCCTTGGCGCCTTTATCATTCTGGCGGGCGCCGCCATCCTCGCCTGGCGGGAAGGGCGGCCCAGTCCCCCGGCGGGCCGCGCGGCTGCTGCCGCGCACAAGCCTTAGCCGCCCGGCCATCACGAAAAGTTATTTCCGGCGCCAGGCCCGCATGCGACCCTTGCGTCGAAAAACGGCATTTTCCCTGCATCTTCCGCGCCACGCTGTCCTTTGACAGAACAGGAGGACGCAGATGCACGAGAGGCGGATTCCCGAATGGCTGCGCCATGCGCCAGTGCCTTCGGTGCGGGACTTTGGCATCCTGGCCGGGCTGGAGGCCGTGGTGCGCGGCATCCTGATCTCGGTCTTTCCCCTGATCATGTACCGGGCATTGAGCGATGCCGGGATGGTTTCTGCCTCATACTTTGCGGTCGGCATCCTGTCGCTGCTGGCCGGGTTGATGATCCCTGCCCTGATCCGGGTGGTGCCGCGCCGCTGGGCCTATTCGCTTGGCGCGCTGATGTTCGTCGCCTCTGCCGGCTTTGCCATCGAAGGCAGCCCGGTTTCGGTGCTTGCCGCCCTTGCACTGAACACAGTGGCGGCGGTGACCACTTTCATCTGCTTCAACGCTTATGTGCTGGACTACATTTCCCGGATGGAACTTGGGCAATGCGAAACCTCGCGGATGTTCTATTCGGCCCTTGGCTGGACCGCAGGCCCGGTGGCCGGCGTGCTGCTGCTTGAGGTCTGGGCGCCCGCCCCGTTTGTGATATCCGGCAGCGCTGCGCTGGTGATGCTGGCGGCCTTCTGGTGGATGCGGATGGGCAACGGCAAGCAGATCGCCCGCGCCCGCGGCCCGGCCTCCAATCCCTTGAGCTACCTGCCGCGCTTTCTGGCGCAGCCGCGTCTGGTCGCAGGCTGGCTGTTTGCGGTGATCCGCTCGGCCGGGTGGTGGATCTATGTGGTCTACCTGCCGATCTTTGCTATCGAAAAAGGCCTGGGCGAGGAACTGGGCGGTATCTTGCTGTCCGTTACCAATGCCGCCCTGTTCGGCGCACCGCTGCTGCAGCGCTGGGTGCAACGGCATTCGATCCGGCTTGCGGTGCAGACCGGCTTTTTGGGGGTGACCGCCTGTTTTGGCGCCGCCTGTGTTGCCCAGGGATGGCCTGCAGTGTCGATCACCTTGCTGGTGGCCGGTTCGGCCGCGCTGATTCTCCTGGATATCTGTGCGGGTCTGCCGTTTCTGATGGCGGTGAAGCCGTCCGAGCGCACTGAGATGTCGGCAGTCTATTCCAGCTACCGCGACATTTCCGGCATTCTGACCCCTGGCGTTGCCTGGCTGGTTCTGCTGGCGGCGCCGGTTGCGGGTATTTTTGCCGCAGGTGCGGCAGCCGCCGCGGGGGCGGTGCTGCTGGCCGGAAACCTGCACCCGCGGCTTGGCCGCCGGAAACAGATGCCGCCTTCAGGCGAAGATCCGGTTCCGGCAGAATAGCAGCGTCAGGGTTTCAACCGGTAGCCGGAGCGCAGCATGGCCCAGGCCAGCAGGCACACCGCAAAGGTGGCGCCGCTGCAGACCGCCAGCCCCAGCAGCGGCGGGCTGTCGGAAGTGCCGATCACTCCGAATCGCACGCCGTCGATCAGGTAGAAGACCGGGTTCAGATGTGAAATCGCTTTTAATACCGGGGGCAAAGCCTCAACCGAATAGAAGGTGCCGGACAGGAAGGCGAGCGGTGTCACGATGAAATTGGTGATTGCAGCCATCTGATCGAACTTGTCAGCATAGACCCCGGCCACGATACCCAGCCCGCCCAGGAAAGCCGCACCCAGAACGATGAACACCAGCGCTGTCAGCGGATGCGCCGGCACGATCTGCAGCACTGCCATCAGCCCCAGCCCGATGGCCAGCGCCACCAGCGTGCCGCGCGCCACCGCGCCCGCCAGATACCCCAGCAGGATCTCCAGCCCCGACAAAGGCGGCATCAGCGTGTCGACGATATTGCCCTGCACCTTGGCAATAACAATAGAAGACGACGTATTGGCAAAAGCGTTCTGAATCACCGTCATCATCATGATGCCCGGCGCCAGGAAGGTCAGGAACGGCACCCCCATCACATCGCCGCGCTGGGGGCCGATGGCAATGTTGAAGATCATCAGAAACAGCGCCGCCGTCATCAGCGGCGCCAGCAGCGTCTGGGTCCAGACCGCCAGAAACCGCTTCACCTCGCGCCAGGCCAGCGCCTTGAGGCCCAGCCAGTTCACCCGTCCGAACCGGCGTGCGCCCAATTCAACCTGATACCCCTGATCCGCCATGCTGCCCCCGTTTTTCGCTGCTTTGCCTGCATAACGGCTGCGGCAAGGGGCGCAAGATGCCTTGTAACTCCGCCCGCAGTGATTAGAATAGGGCGATCACACGGAATATGATGGCGGCCGCAGAATCCCTGGGGCCGCTATTAGCTTGGAAAGGCAACAGATGTCCTGGACAGACGAGCGCGTCGAATTGCTCAAGAAAATGTGGGGCGAGGGCCAGTCGGCCAGCCAGATCGCCAAAGAACTGGGCGGCGTTACCCGCAACGCGGTGATCGGCAAGGTGCACCGCCTCGGCCTGTCCAACCGCAACAGCGGCACAACCAAGGCCGCCGAGCCCAAGGAAAAGCCCGCAGCAGCCCCCGCCGCTGCAGCGCCGAAACCTGCGGCCGCAGCCAAACCCAAGCCGCAGCCCAAGACCGAGCCGGCCCGCCCCGCAGCGGTCCAGCCGGCCTCAGCCGAAGCCAAACCGGCGACGCCTGCACGCCGCCAGATCATCCCGGCCGGCCAGCCGTTGCCGCCGCAGCCGTCGGCCAATGAAATCAGCCCCGAAGCCCTGGCCAAGGTCAATGAGATCGAAAAGAAGGCCAAGAAGCTGAGCCTGATGGATCTGACCGAACGCACCTGCAAGTGGCCGGTTGGCGATCCCGCGACCGAGGACTTCTGGTTCTGCGGCCTGCCGTCCCAGCAAGGCAAACCCTATTGCGAAGCGCATGTGGGCGTGGCGTTCCAGCCGATGTCCTCGCGCCGCGACCGCCGCCGCTGAAGATCAGGCAGACGCTGCCAGATTGCGAGCAACCCTTGAAACAAGCAAACCCGCGCCTTGCAGCGCGGGTTCTTCATTTCTGCGGTCCGTTTGCCCGGCGGACGGCTCAGAAGCAGGGCACCGGGCAAACCAGCGCTGAATCAATTCGCCACCGGACCTTCGGAGGTGAACTTGGGGATCACACTGCCCGAGGCCGCGTCCGGCTCAATCCCCGGCCAGTTGCCTTCGGCCAGGTTGATGTTTTCCGGAATGTCCTCTTCCCAGAAACCGACGACAACGTCGGTGATGTTCAGATACAGCTTGTCATCCACAATGCGCCACAGGTTCGGATTGGCAGGCACCTTACCGCCGCGCGACACACCATAGGCGCAGTGGCCGTCATATTGCGGCGCATAATGGGCCGGATTTTCAAGGAACTTGTCGCGGTTCTCCGCCGAAGAGAACGCCCAGTCGGCTCCATTGTATTCTGCAGTGAACGCAGTGCTGCCGCGTACCGGAGCGGTCTGCGGGCTGCCGACCGGGTTCATGTCAAGACTGCGATAGGCCACCACGTCATAGCCCGAGACGGCAAATCCGGTGCCATCGACATATTGCTCGCCTGCAAAGGCCGGCAGGGTAAAGGACAGCGCTGCCACGGCAGCAAATGCAAAACGCTTCATGAAATCTTCCCTTTCATCGGTGATCGCTTCAATTCGGGCACCGGCATCTTATCCGGCTTCGTGTCAGACACTATAGGTCCCGGCGCAAATGCGAAGGGGGGTTCACGCCTCTGTGTGCGCAGACGAGACCCCGTGAGCATTTTGTAAAATTTCCGCCTCCGTACCTTCCAGTCATTGGAATTTCCAAATCCCCTCTTATCTCTGCCACAGCCAATTGCCGCAGCGCGTGCGATTGACCGCAAACCGGAAACAATCAAAGCAAGGCCCGACAGATGAGCGACACCCCCTATACCCCGCCGAAAGTCTGGAAGTGGGAGCAAGAAAACGGCGGCGAGTTTGCCTCCACCAACCGCCCTATCGCCGGCGCGACGCATGACAAGGAACTGCCGGCGGGCAAGCACCCGCTGCAGCTTTACTCTTTGGCGACCCCGAACGGGGTAAAGGTCACGGTGATGCTGGAGGAACTTCTGGCCAAGGGCCATGCGGGCGCCGAATATGACGCCTGGATTATCAAGATCGGCGACGGCGACCAGTTCGGTTCCGGCTTTGTGGAGATCAACCCGAACTCCAAGATCCCGGCGCTGCTGGACCGCAGCGGCGATGAACCGGTGCGGGTATTCGAAAGCGGTTCGATCCTGATGCATCTGGCCGAGAAATTCGGGGAATTCCTGCCCAAGGAGGGTACTGCCCGCACCGAAACCCTGAACTGGCTGTTCTGGCAGATGGGCAGCGCCCCGTATCTCGGCGGCGGCTTTGGCCATTTTTACGCCTATGCGCCGGAGAAATGGCAGTACCCGATCGACCGTTTTTCGATGGAGAGCAAACGCCAGCTTGACGTGCTGGACCGGCAGCTGGCGGAGCGGAGCTATATCGCCGGTGAAGATTATACCATCGCCGACATGGCGATCTGGCCCTGGTACGGCCAGCTGGTTCTGGGCCGTCTTTATGATGCGGCGGAATTCCTGGATGCGGAAAGCTACAGCAATGTGGTCCGCTGGGCCAAAGCCATCGACGCCCGCCCGGCAGTGCAGCGCGGCCGCATGGTGAACCGCTCCTTCGGCGAGCTGGACACCCAGCTGCACGAGCGCCACGACGCGAGCGATTTCGACACCCGCACCCAGGACAAGCTGGAACCGGCAGCGGAATAACCGCCAGCCAAACCCTCCCGCGCCCGCGAAAGCCCAGGCGATGCCTGGGCTTCCTTTTGCGGCCTTGGGCCTGGCGGCGCGCTGGCGCGCGGCGGGATGCGCCCTACAAACCAACCAACAACCAAATCCCCCCCCAAACCTGGGCTAAAACCCAAAAAAAACACAAAAATTTAA
>NZ_JAKFZM010000056.1:0-21897 GCF_021654205.1 Leisingera sp. MMG026
AACGGAAGCGGGCTTTGCCAAAAGTCCGGCGACGGGCGGGAGTGCGCCGGGTCAAAGGCAGGCGGACGCATTGCAAAGCCCCGGCGTCCTGAATCCACCGGTGAATAAGAAAAAAGGCGCCTCCCGGGGCGCCTTTCCAGATGTCAGCGGCTTTTGGCTGCTTACAGATAATCCTGCTGCGGCATTCCCAGCACGTGGAAGCCGCCATCGACCCGGATGACTTCACCGGTCGTGCAAGAGCCTGCATCAGACGCAAGGTATACTGCGGTTCCGCCTACCGCCTCCAGCGTGGCGTTGTCACGCATTGGCGCATTCTGGGCTGTGTGCTTGAAGGTCTTGCGCGCGCCGCCGATGGCAGCACCGGCGAGTGTCTTCATCGGACCGGGCGAAATTGCATTCACCCGGATGCCCTCGGGGCCCAGGTCATTGGCCAGGTAGCGGGTCGCCGATTCCAGCGCTGCCTTGGCCACGCCCATCACATTGTAGTTCGGCACCACCTGGTTTGATCCCTGATAGGTCAGCGTCAGCAGGGTGCCGCCGTTTTCCTTCATCAGCGGATGTGCCCGGCGCGCCACTTCGATGAAGGAATAGGCCGAGATATCCAGCGAGTTCTTAAAGTTTGCCCGGCTGGTGTCCAAGAACCGCCCGGTCAGTTCGGATTTGTCCGAATAGGCAATCGCATGGACCACGAAATCGATCGACGGCCAGCGGCTGCCAAGCTGTTCGAACGCCGTATCAAGCGAGGCGTCGTCGGTCACATCCACGTCGACCATAAAGTCCGAGCCGACGCTCTGTGCCAGCGGCTCCAGCCGCTTGCCAAAGGCTTCGCCCTGATAGGTAAAGGCCAGCTCGGCACCGGCTTCGGCCATGGCCTTGGCAATGCCCCAGGCGATGGAGCGGTCATTGGCAACGCCCATAATCAGGCCGCGTTTGCCGGTCAGCAGTCCCGCCATCGTCACTTATTCCTTGTATTTGCTCAGAACCATCGAGCCATTGGTGCCGCCAAAGCCGAAGCTGTTGGTCATCACCGAATCGAGGCCTGCGTTTTCCACCAGTGCGGTGGCAATCTCGCCCGGCTGAATGCCTTCGGCGAGGGTATCAACATTGATCGACGGCGTGATGAAATCATTGTCCAGCATCAACAGGCAGAAGATCGCCTCTAGCGCGCCGGCAGCGCCCTGGGCGTGGCCGGTCATCGACTTGGTCGAGGAGATCGGCGGTACCTGGCCTTCGCCGAATACACGGCGCGCGGCTTCGACTTCGCCGACGTCGCCGACCGGGGTCGAGGTGCCATGCGCGTTGATATAGTCCACCTTACGGCCTTCAGGCAGGGTCGACAGCGCCAGCCGCATTGCCCGCTCGCCGCCTTCACCGGAGGGGGCCACCATGTCGTGGCCGTCAGAAGTGGCGGCAAAGCCGGTCACTTCGGCGTAAATTTTTGCACCGCGGGCCAGCGCGTGGTCGAGGTCTTCCAGCACCACAATGCCGCCGCCGCCGGAGATCACGAACCCGTCGCGGTCCTGGTCAAAAGCCCGGCTGGCCGCGGTGGGGTCGTCGTTTTTCTTCGAAGACATTGCGCCCATAGCGTCGAACAAGCAGCTAAGGGTCCAATCCAGCTCCTCGCCGCCGCCGGCAAACATCACGTCCTGTTTGCCCATCAAGATCTGCTCGGACGCATTGCCGATGCAATGCAGCGAGGTCGAGCAGGCCGAGGTGATCGAATAGTTGACGCCCTTGATCTTGAACGCCGTTGCCAGGTTGGCGGAAATGGTCGAGGACATGCATTTTGGCACGGCAAAGGGGCCGATGCGTTTGGTGGCGCCTGTTTTGGCGACCACCTGATGCGCTGCCAGCATGGCCGAGGTCGACGGGCCGCCGGAGCCTGCCACCAGACCTGTACGCTCGTTCACCACCTGATCTTCCGAGAGACCTGCATCGGCAATTGCCTGGCTCATCGCGATATGGGCGTAAGCCGCACCTGGCCCCATGAACCGCAGGGTGCGCTTGTCCACATGCTGGGCAGTGTCGATTTTCAGCGTGCCGGCCACCTGGCTGCGAAAGCCGTGCTCAGCCATCTCGGGGCTGGCTTCGATGCCGGACTTACCGGCTTTCAGCGCGGCGGTGACCTCTTCAGCATTGTTCCCGATGGAGGAGACAATCCCCAAACCGGTGACGACGACGCGACGCATAGGCGTACTCCTTGGATTCGATCAAACGGATAGAGGTCAGCTTTCGTCTGCCAGCCCGACCTTCATGTCCTTGACTTGATAGATTTCTTCACCATCCGCCAGCACACGGCCATTGGCAACGCCAAGCTTGAGCTTGCGGTCGATGACACGGGTGAAATCCACGAAATAGGTGAGCATTTTGCGGTCGGGTTTGACCATGCCTTTCAGCTTGACCTCGCCAACGCCCATGGCCATGCCCTTGCCGGTCATGCCGCGCCAGCCCAGATTAAAGCCGGTCAGCTGCCACAGCCCGTCCAGGCCCAGGCAGCCGGGCATGATCGGGTTGCCAGGAAAATGGCAGTCGAAGAACCACAGGTCCGGGGTGATGTCGAATTCCGCAACAACATGGCCTTTGCCGAACTCGCCGCCATCCGCACTGATGTCTGTAATGCGGTCCATCATCAGCATCGGCGGTGCCGGCAGCTGGGCGTTGCCCGGCCCAAACAGCTCGCCCCGCGCGCATTTCAGCAATTCGTCCTTGTCAAAGCTGCTCGGGTAATCGGCCATTCGGGCGCATCTCCTGCCTGGGGTCTGGTCTATAAGTATATCTGGTTTCCTGTAACACCCGGCCAAAGGGTCCTGCAAGGGGACCCCGCGTCACTTCCTGCGCTGAATGTGCCACACGCACACAAGAAACACCTGCCTAGCTGCGAATGAATTTCATTTGAAAAACCCTGGGTGTTGCTCCTATATATACGGTCAGCAACGCGATGCAGGATCTGCTCATGACGCCAAACAGCGAAGACACAGCCACACGCTGGCTGACAGAGGCCGGGCTAAGGCCCACCCGGCAGCGGGTGGCGCTTGCCGAATTGCTGGTCGGCGACGGCAAACACCGCCATATCACGGCCGAAAGCCTGTTCGAGTCGGCCAAGAAGAAAGGCGCCGCCGTATCGCTGGCCACCGTCTATAATACTCTGCGCGCCTTTTGCGACGCCGGCGTGTTGCAAGAGATCCCGCTGGACGGCTCCAAAAGCTATTTTGACACCAACACCCATGATCATCCGCATTTCTTCTGGGAGGATGAAGGCCGCGTCAGCGACGCGCCCGCACAGGAACTGGTGATTCACAAACTGCCGGAAGCCCCCGAGGGGATGGAGATCGCCTCAGTCGATGTGGTGATCCGCCTGCGCAAGGTCTGACCTGCCGGCAATAAGCTCTGACCTGCGGGCACTGAGCACTGTGCGCAGAATGTCACGCGCCTTAAAGGCCGGCGAAGCATCCGGCAATTGCGTATGCGCCGCCAGAATCACCGGCTCTTCTGCGGCCTGGTCGGTGATCCGAACAGCGCACAATGGCTTGCCATCATAACTCATCCCGCCAGGCGGCAGGCTGTAGCTGATGCCGACACCCTCGCCATTGGCGGCCAGGCTGCGCAGCAATTCCAGCGAATCCGCCCGGTGGGCAATCCGCGGCACCAGCCCCTGCGCCTTGAACAGTCCCAGCATGTGCTGCACAGATAAGCCTTCCTGTGACAGTACCAGCGGATGCAGCACCACCTCTGCCAGGGTAAGGCCGCTGCGCGTTGCCAGCGGATGTTCAGGCGGCACCAGCGCGTGGGGTGAAAACCGGTCCAGTTCCGCCCGGCTGAACCCGGCATCCAAACCCAGGTCAAAGGTGATGGCCAGATCCGCCTCGCCTTCGGTCAGCGCATTGATCAATGGGTCGAACCCGCAGGCACGGTGGCGGACCTCCACCTCTGGCAGCGCTTGGCGCAGAGCCTTCAGCGCCGGTGCCAGCAGGAACGGCGCAAGGTCTGAGAAACAGGCCAGCATTAGCCCTCTTTGCCCGGCACCGGACCCCTTCGGGTCTTCCAGCCGCCGGGCATGATCCAGCAGTTCCTGCGCCTGTGCCGCGAAGTCCCGGCCCTGCGGCGTCAATGTCAGCGCCGTTCCGCGGCGGCGCAGGAACAATGAATAACCAAGGTGGTCTTCGATCCGGCTGAGGGCTGCAGACAGGGCAGGCTGGCTTACATGCACCGCCTCGGCCGCTGCGGACAGGCTGCCATGCTGCACTACGGCGCAGATATATTCGTAATGGCGTAACGTAAGGTATAACATGAGGTTAAGTCTATAATAGAAAGATATGATTTGAAGCTATGTCCGTTGACCGGCAGGAATGACGCATCAGAATTGCATCATTCAGCAGCGGAGGCCGCCATGGTCCACCCCCTTATCACCCCTGAACACATCGAACAGTTTCAGCGCGACGGCGTTGTCCTTATCCGCGGGTTGTTTGCCGAACAGGTTGAGCTGCTGCGCGCCGGGGTGGCCGCCAATATGGAAAACCCTGGGCCATATGCGTCCAATAACGAAAAGGCCGGCCAGACCGGGCGCTTCTTTGACGACTACTGCAACTGGACCCGCATCCCCGAGTTCCAGCAGGCGATCGAACAATCGCCAGCGGCCGAAGTCGCCGCTGACCTGATGCAATCCCAGTCAGTGCAAATGTTCCACGATCATGTTCTGGTCAAGGAACCGGGCACATCAATGCCGACCCCGTGGCATCAGGACGGGCCATATTATTTCGTCGAGGGGCAGCAGACCATCAGCTTCTGGTCGCCGCTAGATGAGGTGAAGGACGCCGCATTGCGCTGCGTCGCAGGCTCCCACAAATGGGAAAAGGAAGTGCTGCCGACCCGCTGGGTCTCCGAGGAGGATTTCTTTGCGGACGAAGGGCAGTATATGGCTGTTCCTGATCCTGACGCCGAAGGCATGACCGTGGTGGAATACCCGATGCAACCGGGTGATGCGATCGCCTTTAACTACAAGACGCTGCACGGATCCCGCGGCAACACCTCAACTGCGCGCCGCCGTGCGTTTTCGCTGCGGCTGGTGGGCGATGATGCACGCTATGTTGAGCGTCCCGGCCCCACATCGCCACCATTCCCGGGGCATGAAATGCAGCCCGGCCAGCGGCTGCGCGAGGATTGGTTTCCGGTCCTGCTGCAGCGGTAACAGGGGAGGGGGCTTTGCCCCCTCAGGCCTGAGGGCCTTCACCCCCAGGGTATTTTTGACCAGAAAGAAGCAGAAGCGGGCAGCCTTGGCCGCACGGTTATTTTTTCAGATCACGGCGGATGCCCATGTTTTCGGCGTTGGAAAACGAACAGGTTTTGCAGATGCCGAACTGTTTGAGAAAGCCGCGCTTGCGGGCGCGGGCGGCCTCGTCCGAACGGTAGGCGGCGAGGAAGCCGTCCTGCTCGACATTGGGCAGCTGGATCACCTGGTCATAGTCGATACAGCACAGGCCCAGATCGCCGTTCCAGAACACCACCGACTGAAACAGCGGCACCGTGCACATCGCATGGCTGGTGTGGCGCGGGTGGCGGCGCAGCTCTTTCTGACGCGGCAGGAAATGCGCAAACTCGCGTTTCTGGTCGGCGGAGGTATAGGAGCCGATCGAGAATGTCTTGAACCGCACCCGGTCAAAACCTGCGTTGCGCGCCCAGGTCTCCATTTCGTCCATCTGCGGTTCGGAATAGCTGGTCAGCAGTGTCTGCAGCACCGTGACCGGGGTTTTGAAGCCCAGGTCCTTTTTGATGTTCAGAAACTCTTCAATGCTGGCCTTGACCTTATCGAAGTCGGAATTGACCCGGTAAGTTTCCTGAGCCTCCTTTGAAAAACCGTCCATGCACAGATTTACGCGGGCAAGTCCCGAGCGGATCAGCCGTTCACTCATATCCGGAGTGAGGCGGGTGGCATTGGTCGACAGATAGGTGTCATGGCCGTTTTCATGGGCGTAGGCGATGAAATCGGGCAGGTCTTTGTGCAGGGTCGGCTCACCCGAGAAGCTGAAATAGATCGCGGGCTTTTCCCGCTGGTCCTTGAAATCGTCGATGATCTTGCGGAACACGTTCGGTTTCATCATGCCGCGTTTGCGCTGCATGGCAAAGGTGACCGGGCACACCGGGCAACGCAGGTTGCAGCTGTTGGTGGCGTCGATGATGATGATCTTTGGAGGGCGGCGGAAATACGCCAGCGGCAGCAGCCGGGCCAGCACATGCAGTGCCCGTTCATGCAGTGCCGGCGGTTTGGCGGGCAGGTCCGGCTGCGCTGTTTCCGGTTTCAGGTCCGGAACGGGGGCTAGATCTTTCATGCGTTGGCCTCAGTATGCTGCGTACGGGATCCACCTTAAGGTCCGGGAGAGGCGAGGCAAGCCTTTGCGGGGTCACTTTGCGTGAGCATTACGTGAGCGGCCAAGCAGCAAAGTGCACCCGGCCTGTTCGGAGACGAAGCCCGCAGACAGCAATTATAAGCTGCATTGTGTGTAGAAACGGAAATTCTACACTGCGGTCACCGCCGGTTTTGGACGGAATTGCTGCCTTCAATTGGTGTCAGCTGTGCGCCGCAAAGGGCAGCAATATGCTGAATGACAAGCGACGGCTGGCGGTTGCAGGCCCAGCAATGCGGCCACACCTCGGCGGAAAAGGCATCTGTGGCTGATCCAAGACAGCGTCCGGGAGCCGATCCCGGGGCTTGCCAATAACACCGGCAGCGATTGATCAGAGACGCCGAAAACGCCATGTGCACCGGTTGCGGCCTATGCCAGCCTGCACCGGAACTTGCGGATTGACCTTGAGCCTCGGGATCCGGCTCTCCGGCGGGGCTGGCTGGAGCGGCAGCCTTCCGGGGCTTATTTCGAGAAACTCATAGGCAGGTTAAAGCTGATTTGATTGATCTGCAGCTTTTTCGGCGCCGATGGGAACTTGCCGGCCCGGGCGACGGCTTGCAGGGCTGCCTGATCAAAGGCTGCGACACCTGAGGATCTGGCAATCCGGTGGCTCAGCAGCTGGCCTGACCGGGAGACGGTAAGGCGCACCACAACCTGGCCTTTGCCGCTGGTGCCGGCGGGGTAGCGTTTGCGCCGTTCCACACGGGCGCGGATCTTGGCGCCCCAGATACTGCGCAGCTTGGCCCGGCGGCCGGACTCTGCCGTTGCCGCCTGTGCTCCGCCGGATTGCCCGGCCTGAGCGCCGCCGCCCGATCCGGCGGCCCGCTGTTCGGCCCGGCCGGCCGAGGCCTGTTCTGATGTACGGTCCTGCTGCGGTTGCGGTTCAGGCGCGGGTTTAGGCTGCGGATCCGGCTTTGGCTCTGGTTTCTGTGGCTTTGGCGGTGACGGCGGCGCAGTGTCGATTTGCAGATTGTCCGTTCTTGCAGGCGCGGGTATTGCAATCTGTGCTGCAGCCCGCGGTGCCAGGTCAAGTGCCAGTTGCGGCAGGGAAGGGACGTTGGCCGGCGGCAACGGTTCAACGCTTTGGGCTGCGATCTGCGGTGAAGTCTGCGGCGGCTTCTCCCAGGCCTCGGCCATTTCCGCTACAGCTTCAGGCGCCGCCTGGATTGACACCATCGCCGTGCCGCCCGCGCCGCTGGATTGCGCGCCGGAACCGGGCACGCGGGCAAACAGCGACACATGGATCAATACGGCAATGCCGGCAAAAACGGTGAATTCAGCGGCACGTTTCATGGCTGGCGGACCACCAGTTCAGCCTGGCTGAAGCCTGCTGCCGCCAGCTGGCGCAGGAGGCGGGCCAGGGCCGTTGCCTCCAGCCGGGCGTCGGCGCGCAATTGCAGAACCGGGGTGCCGCCGCTGACTGCCGCCAGCCGTGCGAGGGCTTCGCCGCCTTCGGCCCCATCGAAATGCATCCTGCCTTCGGCATTGATGTACAGCACAGGCCCGGCTCCGGGGTCTGCCTCGATTGCTGCGTCCGGCGGGGTTACCTCAAACGGATCAGGCTGCGCCAGGCGCGAGGTCATCAGGAAAAAGATCAGCAGCAGGAACACCACATTGATCATCGGTACGATGGATTCAGTCCGCGGACGGCGGGGCGCCTCTGTCAGGTCCATGCGCGGTTCCTTATTCCACCAGCACAAAATTACTGTAGCCCGCCTGCCGCAGCAGCCCGGTCACATCGGTGATACGCTGCAAGTCGGCGCCGTCGCGGCCGCGCAGGATCAGCATATCGGTGGGTTTTCCCATCAGCGGTGCCAGTGCCTGGGTCAGGTTGCTGTCTGCCACCGGCACGCCATTCACATCCAGATTTCCCGCACCGATTCCGACCAGCCGCGGCGGCCCCGAGTAGCTGCCGCCCTGGGCCGCCAGTGGCAGCTGCAGCACCGCATCGGTGCCAAAGCGCGACGCCAGCATGAAGAACACCAGAAGCAGAAACACCACGTCGATCATGGGCGTCAGGCTTGGCTTGCGCCGCGGTTTCAGGGTTTCGGTGAACTCCATGGCTCTACTCGGCCGCCAGTTTCATCGGCTGCGGGTCATGGGCGATAAAGATACGGGCGGCACTGTCCTCAAGGTCGCGGCGGATGCGGGTGATCACCGCTTCAAACCAGGTCAGCGCGGCAGAGGCGGGGATCGCCACTGCCATACCAGCGGCAGTGGTCAGCAACGCCTCCCAGATGCCGCCCGCCAGCAGCGCAGGGTCAGCCTTGGAGCCGGCCGCTTGCAACGCCTGAAAGGCTGCAATCATGCCCAGCACGGTGCCCAGCAGGCCCAGAAGCGGGGCGATGGTGGCAATCAGCTCCAGCGCGCCAAGACCGGTGGCCGCGCTGGCAAGGTGCAGTTTGGCCACCCTGGCGGTTTCCTCGCGGGCGCGGTCCTCGGGCAGGGCAGCGGCGGCGGTCAGCGCGGCGCTGACGACTTTGGACCGCACTCCGCTCCGGTTATTGACGATGGATCGGGCCGCGGTGCGGTCGCCGCGTTCAAAGGCTTGAACGGCCTGTCCTGCCTTGCCGCGCGACCAGGCGCCGATCAGCGCCAGGCGCCAGATCTTCCACAGAATCAGGGCCATTGTGATCACCGACAAGACGGCGATCGCCCAGATTGAAGGGCCGCCATCGCGCAGGAATTTCAAGGCCTTGGATGAAGCGTCACGTGCCGCCTGTGTCAGGTCATCCTGACTGGCGGGCGGGACTGATGGGGGCATCGGGCCGGCCTTGGGTGCTGTCACCGGGTTCCCGCTTCCCTCGGGCACTTCAGGTCCCGGCGCGCTGGCTGGAAGTTGAGTCACAGAGGCCACGGGTGCGTCCAATGCAATCTCCGGCACCGGCGCGGCAGGGGTTTCCTGGGCTGCCGCCCAGGCCGCGGTCAGCATCAAAAATGCTGCCAGCGCTGCAGGGATACGAATGGTCATGTCTGGCTCCAATTTGCTGCGGTGTAATTGGTTTTAGGATCTGCCCGTTCTGGCTTGAGCGCTGCGCGCGGGTGCTGGGTTTCGGCCTTGTCACAGGCAAACAAAAAGGGAGTACCCAGAGTATTGCCCCCGCTCCGCCAGCATTCCGCTGACATCCCGGCTGAGCCACGTGAATTTGATGCCGTCATCACACCGGCCTGCATGTTGCCTCGAAACAGCGGTAAGCGGCGCAAGAGATCGGCGGCGGTCAGCAGCTGGGCGCCGATCACGGCAGGCAACAGCATCACCCGGCGCATACCGGCGCCTGCGGCCCAGCGGGCCAAATGCGGCACGATCAGCCCGGCAAAGGCAATTGGACCCGCCATTGCAACACTGGCGCCGCACAGCAGCATAATGGCAATTCCGCCCGCCCAGGCCAGGGGGGCGCTGGCGCCTTCCCATTCGGGGTGCTCCCCGCGGGTGGCGGATACCCGGCTCCCGGTCCGGGTGATGACAGTCTCGGTGCGTCCGGAAGTTCCTGTGGCGGCGCCATGCGTGTGCAGCATCTCCTGCCAGGGCGTGCCATTGGAGCCGAACTCAGCCCGTGGGGCGTCTCCCATTGCATCATGGCCCCAAGGCCACACGGCGGAGCACTCGTTGCCATGCCAATTGAGCAAGGCGATTGGCGTGTGGCCCAAGGCCAGCGGAAAACTATGCCCGAAAAAGCTGACAGAGACGATGCGCTCGGGTTTGGCAGGCACGGCGGCCAAGCCGGACAGGTGTTGTATTTCTACCGGAAACGTATCCGTTGCGGCGGGCAGAGCGGTGGCCAGCAGCATGGCCGCCGCCTGTACCGTCATTCCAGTTGTCCGGCGCAGCAGGCCACAGCAGATCGGCTGCGCGGGATTGGCACCCGGAGGTTTCAGCCACAGCCTCAGCGTCACAACATCTCTCCAGCCGGCTGCCTCAGGAGGTTCCGAAGGCCATGTTCTTTGGGGGTGGCTGGACTGACGGCGGGAAAAACCGCCCACGTCTCGCTGAACTCGCGCCCGTATGGCGCGCGGGAATCCGTAAGAAGTCCTAGTGGTTTTGTCAAGAATGTTTCGCATGCCAGCAGGCAGGGCACGGTTTCAAGCTGGTGTTCGAGGAATGCCAACACCATTTTGCCATCGGCTTTATCCACCGGCTGTGCCGTCGCGACTTTGCTGGTACGATCAATGGCCGCAAAGAGATGGAGCTCTCAGCCATTTCGCAACCGTCTTCGGGGTAATGCCAAGCTCCCGGCTCAGCTCTGCGATCGAAGCCTGCGTATCCCGGGACATTGCTGTGCAACACCCCGCCGGGTGACAGAGTGCGGCGCTGCCATCACGACGTCTGTCCCATAGTGTTTCCGTCCACTCCTACGCAAGGATCACACCATCAAACTGCGGGATCGAACAGCCGGGGCGCGATGGGCGCCCCGGCTGCGGATTTATTCGCCGGGAACGGCCTGAAGCTCCGGCTCATCATGGTGGTGATGCTCTTTGACCGGGCGCATCAGCAGGTTGGCAAAGAAGGCCACCGCCAGCAGCGCCGCCATGCAATACATGGTGGTATTGTAGAGGCCGGGGGTCGGATCCAGAGTGCCGGCCGGGGCGATCTCCATCAGTTTGGCGATGGTCACGGTTTTGGCCGCAACCAGCTGATCCAGCTGCGCCACGGGGGCGCCGAACTTGGCCGCAAAGGCAGCCGGGTCGACTTTGGCTGCCAGATCCTGAACCGCGCTGGTCACCGACATCTGCCGCAGCGAGGTGATGGCCAGCGGTCCAAGGACCCCTGCGGTCGACCAGGCTGTCAGCAGCCGGCCGTGGATGCCGCCCACATGCATGGTGCCGAACATGTCGGCCAGATAGGCCGGGATGGTGGCAAAACCGCCGCCATACATCGAGAATATCAGCATTGTCGCCAGGTAGAAGCCCGCCAGATAGATCAGCGACGGATTGGCTGCAGCGGCAGAGGCGAAATAGGGGATCGACAGATACAGCGCGGTGCCCAGAATGAAAAAGCACATGTAGGTGGCTTTGCGTCCGATATAGTCTGACGCAGAGGCCCAGAAAAACCGCCCGACCATGTTGAACACGGAAATCATCAGCACGTAGGTTGATGCAAAGGCGGCGGTCGCCACCAGCGGCATCACCGAGCCGAAGATCTCGGACATCATGGTCTTGGCGACGCCGATCACGCCGATGCCGGCGGTCACGTTGAAGCACAGCATTACCCACAGCTGCCAGAATTGCGGTGTCTTCAGCGCCTGGTCGATATGCACGTCGTTCTGTGTCACCAGCCCCGAGGCGGCGGGTTTCGGTGTCCAGCCTGCCGGCGTCCAATCCTTGGCAGGCACCCGGTACTGGAAGGCGGCCAGGATCATCACCACGAAATAGACGATGCCAAGCGTCATGAAGGTCTGCGCAGCGCCGGTGCTGCCGGTGCCTACCGCATAGGCGCCGGCTTCGCCGCCAAAGGCAGCTGCCTGGGTGGCGCTGGCAAGCACCACTTCGACCTGTCCCTGGGCTGTCTGGGCAAACACCCGGCCGTTCTCGACCACCGTTTGCAGTGTGTCCTGGGTGCCAAGGTAGGTGGGCGCGGTCTGGTACAGGCTCAGCAGCCAGCCTTTGACCGGTGCGGCGATCATCGCGCCGCCGCCAAAGCCCATGATGGCCATGCCGGTGGCCATGCCGCGGCGGTCGGGGAACCAGCGGATCAGCGTCGAGACCGGCGAGACATAGCCCAGACCAAGCCCGCAGCCGCCGAGCACGCCGTAGCCGAGGTAGACCAGCCACAGCTGGTGGCTGGATATGCCGAAAGAGCCGACAATGAAACCGCCGCCCCAGAGCAACGCGGCCACCACGCCGACCATGCGGGGGCCGACCTCTTCCAGCCATTTGCCGGCAAAAGCTGCGGCCAGGCCAAGGCAGACGATGGCCACCGAGAAAATCCAGACAACCGAAGCCAGGCTCCAGTCGTCGGCGCTGGAGGCGATCACCCCCAGTTCGCGGGTCAGCGGCGGATTGAAGACCGACCAGGCATAGACCGAGCCGATGCAGAGGTGGATGGCGATGGATGCCGGCGGCACGCGCCAGCGGTTAAAGCCGGGTCCGGCGGTGATATGGGCCTTGTGCAGGATCCCCAGCCCGCCGGGTGATCGGTTGCTCATGTGTTGTCCTCCCTTGTGCTGTTCCGGCTGCTGCAACCTCCTATTGCGGCGGTCCGAAATGGCGTTCGGCAATGTGCCGTGGCTTGACAAAGGCGGAGGATTGCCACAGCTGTCAATTAAATAATTTAGTAATAACAACAGCTTATCGTGACACTTTGTCTACCGGGGTCAGGGCCGCGGGGCGGTGCCGGGACATTTTGTCCGCACCTGTACAGCGGCTGCGCCGAAATTTGCGCCAAATTGTCCGGATCAGGCAACAGCCGGGCAGGGCAGAAAAATCTCGAAGCGGCTGCCTTGTCCGGGCTCCGACTGGACAGTGATCCGCCCGCCTGCGCGACTCACCAGCTGGTGGCTGATCGACAGGCCCAGCCCGGTGCCCTGCGCCTGTTTGGTGGTGAAGAACGGATCAAAGATGCGGTTCTGCAGCTCAGGCGGAATACCGGTGCCGGTGTCCGTGGCGGTCAGCAGCACGCCCTCCGGGACATCTTCAGCGGTCAGAGTCAGACGGCCGCCGGCGGGCATGGCCTGCACTGCGTTAAGGATCAGATTGACCAGCACCTGCTGCAGTTCTGTGCGCGACATCCGCACCTCACGGGTGCTGGTCAGACGGGTCTCTGCCTCGACCGAACAGGCGTCGAGCTGATGGCGGGTCAGCACCAGGCAGTCCGACAGCACCTCGGCCGGGGAGATCAGCCCGGAGGCGCCGGAGTATTCTTCGGGGCGGGCGAATTGCAGCAATTTCGAGACGATCACGCCGATCCGGTAGACCTGATCGTCGATGAGGCGGAATTCCTCCTCGACCGGGGCGGCGTGGCCGCCCAGCACCGAGCGGGCGAGGTCGAGATTGCCCTGGATCACCGCCACCGGGTTGTTGATCTCATGCGCGACGGAGGCAGTGATTTCACCAACCGCGGCAAGCTTTTCAGAGACAATCAAACGTTCGGTGGTCTGTTCCAGCCGCCGGTTTGCCTCGCGCAGGTCGGCCGTGCGTTCTCCGACCTTGGCTTCAAGGCTTTCGCCCCAGTGCCGCAATTGCCGGTCGCGCTCCTGAACCTGGTCCAGCAGGCTGTCGAAATGAGCGGCCACGCGGGCAATCTCACCGCTGGCAGCCTGCGGGCGGTTGCGCGCGGTGAAGTCGCCCTGTTCGACACGGGCGATGGTCTGGTTCATGCCCTCAAGGGGGCGGAAAATACGCCCGGCCCACCGCAGAAAGATCGGCACCGACAAGGCGGCGATCAGCAGGAAAGCGCCCCCCAGCGCCAGCACCGAGCTGCGCTTGGCCTGGCGGAACGGGGTTTCCAGAAAGCCGACATAAAGCATCCCGGCCCGGCTGCCGCGGCTGTCGAGGATCGGTTCATAGGCGGAGATGTACCAGTCATTCACCACAAAGGCGCGGTCGAGCCAGATTTCACCACGCCCCAGCACCTGACCGCGCACCTCGGCCGAGACCCGGGTGCCGAGGGCGCGCACGTTTTCGAACAGCCGCACATTGGTGGAGATCCGCACGTCTTCGAGAAACAGCGTGGCGGTGCCCTGGCTGCCCTCCGGCAGGCTTTGCTCGCGGTAGACCAGCGCGTTGATGGTGTCGATGAAACCGAGATTGCGGTTCAGCAGCCGCCCTCCGGCCAAAAGCGCAGGACGGCCATCCGGCAGGGTGACCGGAGCGGCCGAGTGAATGATCATGCCGCGGGTTTCGGCGCTGCGGCTGGTGGGCACCGCAGCTTCGGTTGCGACCAGCGGGATGGCGGCGCGGGCGGCAAGGCCGGGGACCAGCGTATCAAGCTGGGCGGCGTTCAGAATGTCGACGGCGCTTTGCCATCGCCCGGCCAAGGCACCGCTCAGAACCGGCCAGTCGGTGGGGGTAAACCCGGGCTGGCCGCCGGGGCCTGTAAGATACAGGAAATCAAGGCCGAGCCGGGCCTGTTCCATCGCCAGGAAATCCGCGGTACTGCCCGCCGTCAGCGCGCTGCGGAGTCGGACCGATTGCGCCACTGCGTCCAGCTGCTCGCCCGAGGTGGCGGTCAGCCGGGCCAGATACTGGTCGGCAATGGTGAGATCGCCGGTCACCTTGCTGATCAGCAACCCGTCGATTTTGTCCGACCAGCGCCAGGTGGTGAAACCCAGCAGCAGCGGCATCAGCACCAGCATCGGCATCAGGGCAATCACCAGCAGCCGCACCCGGACCGATTGCAGCAGCGGGCGCAGGCGGTTCATCGGCTTACAGTCCCCAGGCCGCGCATTTGCGGTCGATTGTCTTGCGCGAGACGCCCAGCTGCCGCGCTGCTTCGCTGCGGTTGCCGCCAACGGCCTCCAGCGCCTGCAGGATCTCGCGGCGTTCGACCTCCTCCAGTGGCAGGATACTGGCCGCAGGCCGGGCGGGGGCCAGCGTGTCCAGGGAGAAGCTGCCGAAGATCAGGGAGCGTTCAATGAAATTCCTGAGCTCGCGGATATTGCCGGGCCAATCATGCCGCAGCAAAGCCGATTTGACGCCGGCGGGAAGCACCAGCGGCGGCAGCTGCAGCTGGGTGGCGATTTCAGTCAGGAACAGTTCGGCAAGGTCAATTATGTCGGAGCCGCGTTCGCGCAAGGGCGGCATCGCAATGTCGATCACATTGATACGGAACAGCAGATCGGCGCGGAAACTTCCGGCGTTCACGGCTTCGGCCAGCGCGCGGCTGGAGCTCATCACAAAGCGCAGATCAAGCTGCACCGTGCGTTCGGTGCCGATCGGGCGGATGCGCCCGTCTTCCAGCACCCGCAGCAGCGTGCTTTGCGCCGAAGGGCTGAGCTCGCCGATTTCGTCAAAGAACACAGTGCCGCCCTGCGCCGAGGCCAGCAGCCCTTCGCGGCCTGCCGGGGCACCGGGAAAGGCGCCGGGGGCATGGCCGAACAGTTCGTATTCGATCACATCAGCCGGGATGGCGCCGCATTGCACCGGCACAAAGGGCGCCCCGGCGCGATTGGAGCGCATATGCAGGTGGCGGGCGGCGACCTCCTTGCCGGTGCCGGAGGCGCCGGTGATCAGCACCGGTGTTGAAACCTGTGCGACCCGGTCCAGGGTGCTGCAGACCCGGGCAATAGCGGGGGAGGTTCCGACCAGTTCGCGGCGGCGGCGGCGGCCGGCGCCGGTGGTTTCCAGCTCGCGGCGCAGAAGCATGTTTTCCCGCTTAAGGCGGGCGGTTTCCAGAC
Organism: Leisingera sp. MMG026; assembly: GCF_021654205.1. Taxonomy (NCBI): domain Bacteria; kingdom Pseudomonadati; phylum Pseudomonadota; class Alphaproteobacteria; order Rhodobacterales; family Roseobacteraceae; genus Leisingera; species Leisingera sp. MMG026. The sequence continues at coordinate 15,731 of NZ_JAKFZM010000056.1, forward strand.
AGCGGCGCAGGGCATTGAGGATCTGGTTCGAGCGGAACGGCTTAAGGATAAAGTCCGACGCACCGGCGCGCAGGGCGTCGATCGCGGTTTGCAGATCGGCATAGGCAGTGATCAGTATGGTGTCGGTAAAGCCGCCGTCACGGCGTTGCTCCGCCAGCCATTCGAGGCCTTTCTGGCCAGGCATGATGTTGTCGAGAATCATCACGTCATATTGCCGGGTGTTGAGCAGGGCGGCGGCAGCTTCGGTGTTTTCGGCTTCGTCTACCAGCTGGCACAAAGGGCGCAGGGTTTTCACCAGGAAATTTCGCATGCCCGGCTCATCGTCCACAATGAGTATGCTTGCCAGTTCAAGCGGGTCGGTCAGCGCTGCCAAATCTGTAACTGTCATACCTGCCGCTTTTCGGTGGGGGCGGGAACGGACTATTGTCGCTTTCCAATGGTTTGTCGAGAGAACAGATCCATCAGCCGGGGCTGACCGGGTTAAAGCAACCTATTATCTCTCCTTTTTTTAAAAGGGACGGGTCAAACAGGGCCGACTTCGATCGCGCAAAATCCAGATGCCGTTTGCCTTTGGAACGAATGCGAGACTCTCTTCGGTTCGGATCAACCGCTTCCGCTTGGCTGCCGCGGGGGACAGGTCAGCCACTCGCCGCACCCCGCCGTTCCGACAGACGCTTGTCTGGATTTGTGTCCGCTCAACCCCAGAATTGCGCTGTCCGGTTGAGCGTCCAATAGACCGCAAGCACACCGATCGGATAACTCGCAGGCCGTTGAACCTTCTGGAGCAGCGCAGCAAGGTCCTTACCCCGGCAAAAAACCACCCGCACCATCTGACAAGCGGCCAAGGTCACAGTGAGGAAGAGGATCTGGCCGATCTCGACGCCCAGGTTGAAAAACAGCAGCGCCGTCAACGCCTCGGTTTGCGGCAGACCGGTTTCACGCAGTACCGTAGCGAAGCCGAAACCATGCAGTAAACCGAAGAGTGCAGCGATGAAGATCGGATAGCGCCAACTGAGCGTGCCACGCTTGTTCCGAGCCAATTCGCTTGCCAAAAAGGCAACGGAAAGCGCGATCACCGCCTCGACCGGGGCCACACTGGCCCTTAGGATACCAAAGGCGGCGAACGCCAGCGTCAGCGAATGCGCCGCAGTGAATCCGGTCACCGCAAGGGCCATGCGCCGGGGAGTTCCGGTAAGGAAAATCAGGCAGGCGACGAAGAGAAGATGATCCCAGCCTTGCAGGATATGGTCGATCCCGAGCCCGGCATATTGGCCGGCAACCTGCCACGGACGTTCGCGTGCGGGGATTGTCCAGCCGGTCTTGCCCGGCTCCAGCACCCCGAGGTATGTCTCGCCGGACAGCCGTGTGAAGCGGATCAGGCTTGCGATCGCCGGATTGTGCCGCGGATAGTCGACCCGGACGGTCAGGCCGGACAGGTCCGGCGCGCAGTCATACAGGCGATGTCGCTGTGCGCCCGGACCCGACGTGGGTTCCAGAAGCCGACAAGGCGCTGGCAAGACGACCTGCGGGATGTTGTCAAGATCCACGGTGACGGGCGCCTTCCAGGACGCCGAGAAATGACCAGGCGATATTTCGGCGATCTCGACATAGACCGGCCGCGCCTCATGCGCCGCGGCCGGCGGGGTCCGCACCAGCGTCAGGACAAGCGCCGCCAGAACGCAGGCGGCAACGCGTGCAAACGCCGCGCTCATTTGGTTTCCGTTGCGTGTGCATGACGTAGATCGACCCTGTAAGTGTCTACGATCCGCTGCGTCGCCTGGCGGGCGCGCTCGGCGTTGACACTACGCTGTGCCTCGCGCGTGACGCGCTCGGCCACCTCTTGGAACGTGGGCTGCCGTCCCGGCCGCCGGTCGGTCACCAGGACCAGATGCGCCCCGTGTTCGGATCGGAGCGGACCGGACCAGACACCGCTGGCGAGCATGTCTTCGAAGAGCGCAGCCGTCATCTCATCACCGAAACGGCTCCGGACGTCCTCCAAAGTCCTGTCGATATGATTGGTGCCGAACATGAACCGCTCACCGAAGCCCGGCGCATCCTCGAAGCGGGCATCGCGGTTCCTGAGTTCAGCCAGTGTCTCTTCGGCCTGGCGAAGCGCGCCGGTCATGCCCCGGCCATTTGCGGCGAAGAAGACATGGGTGAAGGTGATCCGCGGATAAACGTAGAAATCTGCCGCATTTTCCCTGAAATAGGCCCGTGCCTCCGCTTCGGTGACGTCCGCCCCCGCGTCAGTGAAACCTTGCGCCATATAGTCAAGCTTTTGAACCAGCCGGCGCTTGATCACATAGTCGGTGCGGTCAAGTTCCAGTGCCCTCGCCTCGCGTGCCAATGCCTCCTCTCGGACAAAGCTCTGCACAATCCGGTCGAGCGCGTCGGAGGACAGGCTATCCAGTTTCGTGGCCGCGGTTTCGGAGTCGAACTGCTTGGTACGATACTGGATGAATTCCAGTAGTGCCACGCGATCCACGACGATGGTCCTTGCGTCCCGCTCCTCGTCCTTGGAGACGGCTGCATGGAGCGCAAACAGTCCGATGGCGAGCACGAGGAAGTGCAGCAACGGTTCTTTCAGCATGGCCCTCACCATCTGCAGCTCCCCTTCTGGTCTCAATCGGATCCTGCGGGCGCCAGCACCGGTACTTCGGTGCGAAGATTATCGCCCGGGCTGTACCAGATCGGCGAAGAGTAGGCGCGTTCGCGGATCACTGGCGGCCGTCCGGTCTCGGCGGGGTCAATCTGAAGTGCAATCGCGTCGTAGAGTGAGTGGCGCGGCGTTGGTATCTGCAGGACACGAACATAGTAGAAGGCACGCAGGCCGGGAGCGAAATCAGGATCGGTCCAGAGTGTGACAAACTCGGGAGCGCCGATGTCGTTGGTATAGCTGCCGGTCTCGGGATCGATCGTGTCACCGACATCGACGGATCCGTCTGTCCGTCCATCCGACAGCACGACATTATAGATCGTCTCATGGGTTTTCCCATCCGTTCCCAGCCAACCCTTGACAACCTGCACCCTGTCGAGATTGGCGCCCAGCGGGTCTTTTACCGCGTGGATCAGAAGGCTTGGCGCGCTGTCTCCTTCAGGCCGGGCCAGATCGCCTCCCATCGGAATGCCGTGGGCGTAGCCGACCGCGGCCAGATCGACCGCTTCGGTAGCATCGGCGGGGAACTTGTAACCGCCGAATACGCGCAACGCGATGCGTGGGCCGGTCGTCGCGTAGACCTCCTTGCGCCGGAAGGCTGCGGCGATCGCTGCCCGGGTGTTCTCGGTTGCCCAGAAACCCGCCAGTCCCTGCGCGGCCATCTCCCAACCAACCGTATTGGGCAGTGTTTCCTTCATTTTGGTGCCGGGAATGCTGTCGGCCGTGAACTTTCCGAGGAAATTGCCCTCGTCCGGTGTGGACAGACCTGTGTGCGCGTCGGTGGAACCGATCATGCCGAACTTGTAGGGGTTCTTGCCGATAGCATTCTCAAGCGTCAGGCCGCGCATCAGCGCGGAACGGGCGTAGCTTCCGGCTTCGATCTTGGCCGAACCGCCTTCGACGGTGATTGATCGGTCGTAGATCTCGAAATATGCAAACGGGTCGTCCGGCGACAGATCAGGGTGTGTTTCTGAATCGCCTTTCACCTGGGTGACCTCGGCAACCGTCTCCCATCGTTCTCGTTGTTCTGCATAGTCCTCGTCAATCGGGTTGCCGCTTTCATCAGTGAGCGGAAACATCGTCCCCTGTGACAGGTTCATGTTATGGGGGATAGAAATGAAATCGGTGTCTTCGCGTTCGGCGGTTTCTGCCAGCCAGTTCCACAGATCACGTGGCTTGGCTGAGTCGATCATGCCATAGGGCAAATATCCCATGGCCTTGTCCTTGCCGTCCGGCGTGAATACCACACGGTGAAGATTGCGCCCGCCGGGTTGCGAGCTCCATTCCCATCCGATGAAGGTGGTAAAGCGCCCCGGGGCGTTGTGCCGTTCCGCGGCGTTCACGATCGCTTCCCAGGCCGTGGCGCGGACTTCCTTTGAATTCAGAGCGATTAATGCGTTCACGTCTTTATTGGCTGTCTGGATGATCTCAAAGAACACCTGTTTGCCCTTGCCTTCATTCAGCATTTTGTTCCAACGCCGCCCGCCCTCGATCGCCATCATTTTGGGATCGCCAAGCCCGATCGCGCGGATCACGCCCAGAAATTCCGCATGATCGCTGACCACGAGGAAATCGAGCGGTGTTTCTAGCTGCGCGCGCTGGCCTGTCAGACCCGCGATCACCGGCAAGCCCTTCGCGAAGCGGTAGGCGGTCTCCGGGTCCACCGTCTCGTTTTGCAGGGCATAGGCGTCGAGCGAGTAGTTGGTGTGGAGATGCGTGTCTCCCCAATAGAGATGTGTGTCTTGACCGAAGACAGGCGTTGACAGCGCCAGGACGCAGGTGCCGACCGTAAGAATGGTTCGCATGGTTTCCTCCTTCCCGGTCCACCGGGTCGTTTTATCAATTGGTTACTGCTGGCGCTAGCAGCCATTGTTTACGAAGCCGCCCGTACACTTTGCTGCGCATACCGTTCGACGATCCGTGTGATCCTTTCAGGGCCGAGCGGCCTGCACACCCCCCGTAAGGGTGGCATCCGCAACAGCAGTGATTGCTTGCTCGTTTCCAGACGCGCCGCCGCAGCTGGCCGGCTACCCCCCCATATGTGGGGTGCCTGCTCTACTGATCCGTCGCATAGCTTGGCCTTGTAGAAAAACCGTAGCCTCTAAAGTCGCTTGGGCATCCGCCCGATGCACAGGAGACCAAAATAGGGAGATCGCTATGCCTCGTTTCTGGGAGCAATTCTATCCAGAGAATGTGCCGACTAAAATCAATACCGAAGCCTACGAAACGGTCGTTGATATGATCGAGACGGCGATGGAGCGCTACAAGGACAAAACCGCGTTCCACAGCCTGTCAAGTTCGCTCACTTTTGGTGAGGTCGACAAACTTTCCAGGGACTTCGCTGCCTTCCTGCAGACAAAGCTGAACCTGAAGAAGGGTGACCGGGTGGCTATGATGACGCCAAACCTGCTTGCCTTCCCGGTTGCGATGATGGGGGTAATGCGAGCCGGTGGTGTACAGGTGAACATCAACCCGCTCTACACAGCGACGGAATTGACGCATCAACTGAACGATGCGGGTGTGGAGGCCATTGTTATTTACGGTGGCTCGACCGCCACGCTGGTAAAGGCTCTAGGCGACACGTCTGTCAAATCTGTGATTACCGTCGACATGGGCGATTGCACCGGCGAGGATATCAAGAGCCCGGAGGCTGATCCCGGCATTCCGAACCCCATCCGTTTCATGGATGCGCTGGCCGAAGGCGCACAAAGCGCCTTCACACATGTCGAATTGAGCCGCGACGACATGATCTATCTGCAATATACTGCCGGCACCACCGGGTTCGCCAAGGGTGCTGTACTGCGCCATAGGAACCTCATCGCCAATTCCGAACAATTCAAGGCGTTCGCGGCGGACGCGCTGCGCCCGGGCAAGGAAACCGTCATTACGGCTCTGCCACTTTATCACATCTTTGCCCTGACCTTGAATCTGCTCAGCTACTTCTCGGTCGGCGCCAAGAACGTGCTTATCGCCAATCCGCGTGACATGGGCGAGTTCATGGAAACCATGAAGAAGCATCCCTTCAGCGTCATCACCGGTGTGAACACGCTGTTCGGCGGCATGTTGCAGCATCCCGAATTCGGCAAGCTGGATTTCTCGAACTACCGGGTTGCGATCGGCGGCGGTGCGCCGGTGTTGTCCTCGACATCGGAGAAATGGCGCAAAATCACCGGTGCCGATATCCTCGAGGGCTATGGCCTGTCCGAGACTTCGCCGATCCTGACGTTGAACCCGATGGGCAAGCAGGGATTTTCGGGCAAGGTGGGCATGCCGCTGCCAGAGACCGAAATCAAGCTCTTGCGCGATGACGGAACCGAAGCGCCGCGCGGCGAGCCGGGTGAGGTCTGCGCCCGCGGGCCACAGGTGATGAGCGGCTACTGGAACCGTGACGATGCCAACGCCGAGTCGTTCACGGCTGACGGCTTCTTCCGCACCGGTGACATCGGCGTGTTCGACGACGAGGGGTATCTTTCGATTGTCGATCGCAAGAAGGACATGATCCTCGTCTCGG